>CAZSOG010000284.1:0-6631 GCA_964607555.1 uncultured Pirellulaceae bacterium
GTGCGAGGAATTGGCGTATCGTCGTGGCCAAGGCGCGACACCCCGCGTCATTTTCGCGCAGCCAGGCGTCCAACTTCGGTTCCGGCAGATCCGCAAGTTGTCGAAACCGATCCACCGCGATCAAGAGACTGTCAATCGACTCGGGCGTTACGACGTGCCGCCCATGTTGCGCGGCGACGAACAGGTCCTCGAGCGCGTGGGCGAGTTCGACGACAGGGTTCAGGTCAAGTATCCGCGCGGCGCCCTTGATGGAATGTGCGGCCCGCATGAGTTGTTCGAGTTGTGTCGTGTCACTCGGGTTTCGCTCCAGGGTCAGGAGCCCATCGCCGAGCGTCTGGCCATGCAACGCCGCCTCGGATTGGAACAGCTCGAACAGAGAGAATCCTGAAAGATCGTCACTCATGGCAACTCCGCACGAAACGCGGCCAACACGCGGGCCAACGCCAGCAGGCCGGCGACACGACCGTCTGGCATGGGGACCAGGCTCTCAACATACGCGGTGTCGTCTTGAGCGATCGTCACCGGCGGTGCGCGCAGCGTATTGATGTCGGCCGCGACCACGCCGACCACATGATCCACTTCCACTGCCCAACGATTACCCGGCGCGTCGGACTGGGGCGTCCCCCAACCCGTCTGGCCGCGGTCGCTCGGTTCGCTCGATAACGTCCGCGCGCGGCGCGGGGGCTCGGCTGTGGAACGGGTCCGCTCGGCCTCCGAGCGCGCGTCCAACAACAACGTCCGACGAGTGGGTCTGGTTTGACCGGCCGCCCATGTTCCTTGACTTGCCTTGGGCTGTAACAAGGCGCCGAGGTCCGCGCACAAGACCAATTCGCCGGCGAGACCGCCCATTCCGCGTATCAGTCGATTCGATCGGTGTGGGATCCGGTAGACATCGATGGCGGGTGCCATGCGGACAACGTGAGACGTTCGCACGGCGAACATCTCCGCGCGCAGCCCAAACACCAGGATCCGCACCGTCGCGGAAATCTCCTGACTCCTTTTTCGCGCGACACGCGCGGTCGCCTCGTCGATCATCGCCGTCGTCAACGGACGGTCCAATAGCTGGTCCAAGTGGTCGGTGCCGGCCGTCAACGATGCTGCGCGCGCCGGCGCCGCATCACTTGAATTCTGACGCACGCTCATGGTGACGGTCCCTCGTACTTCATGTGGTGAACGCGATACGCTTTGGCTTGATAGTGATCGGCCAGTTCGCCATTGCCGAGCCGTCGGAGTACGATGGCGAGTGTCAGCAAGGTTTCTTCACGTTCCGGGTCAAGGTAGACCGACTTGAGCAGAACTTGACGCGCACGGTCGTATTGCCCGAGTGCGGAGTAGATACTCCCAGCCAGCGCGTACGCTTCGGCGTCGGGCTGGCCTGTTTCCAGCACATGCCGGACGACCTTCAACGCGGCGTGGAGTCGACCGGCGTCCGCCAAGGCATGTGCCTGGTCCAGGCCGCGCGTCGCGCCGGCGGGCGGCATGGCGTGGGATTGATGACGCTCGGTTGCGGCTTTCTGAGGGCCGATTGCCGGGCCGGTCGGCGCGCGTTGCGCGCTTGGCACTCGCGCATGCCGTGCGGGCCCTCCCGATGCGGATTCCACGACGACCGCCTGGCGGTGGGCCGCCGCATCACCACGCGTGTCTGCGTCCCGTGGCGTTTCCGCCGCGGCAACGGCCATATCATCAACCCGCCGCAGCGCAAACGCATGCGGAATATCCAGCCACTGGAATCCGTGCTGAAACAACTCGAGACACTCCGCGTGCCCGACGAACAACAAGCCTCCCGGCGCGAGCCAACGGCGAATGCGCTGCACGAGTTTCTCACGCGCGATCTGGTTCAAGTAGATCATTAAGTTGCGGCAGAATACAACCTGGTAGCGCGTCTCGAACGTCGCATCCCGAGTAGCGAGCACATCACCGGCAAGGAACCGGATCCGTGTCTGGAGGTTTCGATCCACCTGCCGCCGCGCGCCGACTCGCGTGATCCAAGGTTGGGCCCAAGGCGGAACGGCGTCACGCACGTCATTTGTCCGGTAGAGCCCCCGTCGCGCCACATCCAGCGAGTCGGTGTCGCGGTCCACCGCGTCGACCATGAACGCATGCAGCGGCCATCCCGCGGCGGCCGCGGTCATCGCCATTCCATACGGCTCCTGCCCCGTCGCACATGCAATACTCAACATCCGCAGCGCTCCGGAAGTCCCCCGCCGCGCGGTCAAGCGTTGTAACTCGCGTCGCAATAACTCGAATGACTCCGGATAGCGAAAAAACCACGTCTCATTGACCGAAATCCGTTGGAGGATCTCCTGACGCTCGTTCGGATCACGGCGCAGCAAGTCACAATAAGACGCCTCGTCACTCACGCCGCACGAGCGCAGCCGATCACGTAAAACATGATCGAACCATGGCCGCACGAGCAGGCCGGGTTCGATCCCGGCATGCTCGGTTAACCACTGCTGTACGGATGATTCAGGTGGGGTCATGTCTCGCCACGTCCCTCCAGATCTGACGACTCAAGCAGGTCCACTAAACGACGTGGCTCGATCCACCGCACGGGGCCCATCGATGTGAGGGCGATGGGCGCCCAGGTCGCCGGCTCGGGATCCGGAGCGGGGTCCGGGACGGGCAGTCGCACGCCGGCTGACATGCTTTCCACTAGCAAACCGACCAGTTTCGAAGGACGGTCCCGGCCGGCTGACGGCTCGACAAGCACGATGCGGGCACTCATCCGGGGACGCCAATCGCGATTCCCCAACACCGCGGGAAAATTCCATACCGGTACGACTCGACCACCATAGTTGATCCAATCGGTCTGCTGACGAGGGGCGCCGGCATGGCGCTTATGGACCCGGACAATCGGCAGCACTTCAACCACGTGTGCCGTCGGGATCGCCCATAGCTCGCCACCGGCCGCGCACAACACGGCGTGCATCGTACGATCCGTTCTTGTCCGCTCTTCCCGTACCGTCATGACGTACCCCGGCATGTCTTCGAATTCGTTCCGCCGCCATGTGTGCGGTGCCGTGAACGACGGATAGCCTTTTTCGTCGGCGCCCCGGCCACGCTCCTGCCGTCATGCAACGCAACGATCCTTGGGCCAAATGCAACGAACCGCGCGGCGACCAGGGTCCCTAAAGTTGAAGCGGCGCGACCGATTCCTGCAAGGACGCGATGGCCCTGTGCAGTTCGGCGGCGGCACGCGAATATTCGGACACGGCATCCGCGGTCTGCTTCGCGGTGTCCATCAGGCCTGCCATCGCGTCACTGATCTGTTCGGCCCCCTGCGCCTGGTTCTGCATGCTTTCATGAACACGCCGGAACCGAGCGGTGTTGCTATCGACCCGTTCGATGATGGACTCCATTTTACTACTAATTTGAACTACTTCGCCCGCGCTGCGCCGCACTTGGTCAGAAAAACTGTCCATTTCCATCACGCCCGCAGCCACGGCCGTGTGCATTTGTTCGACCATATGTTCGATATCCAACGTGGCCCCGGCGGTCTGATCCGCCAGACGACGGATTTCGCGCGCGACGACCAGGAAGCCAACACCATATTCCCCCGCCTTTTCCGCCTCGATCGCGGCATTAACGGACAGTAAGTTGGTTTGATCGGCGACTTTTGTGATCGTGGTGACGATCCCGGTGATGCCGGATGCCCGTTCATTAATTATAGCTAGCTTCTGGCTGATTGATTCGGTTGCCTCTTCCAACCCGCGCATGTTGGACTCCATTTCGTCGAGCCCGGCCCGACCGGCATTGGCCAGTTCGGCGGCGCCGCGCGCTACGTCATTGACTTCGCGCATCGTCACAACGAGCTCGCCGGTCGTCGCTGAAATCTGTTTCGCGGCGGCGGCTATTTCGGCAGTCGAGGCGCCGAACGTGGCTGCCGACGACTCTTGTTGACGGCTCGTCGCCGCTAACTCGGTGGCGGTGGAATTGAGTTGGACACTCGCGCACTTGACGTTGCCGACCAGTCCGTTCAGGTTATGGGTCATCTTACGCAGCGCGCGCAACAGCACGCCCGTCTCATCCGGCGCATGGTCCATGGCGATTTCGTGAGTCAGGTCACCGTCGGCGATCCGTTCGGCGGCACGGACGGCGAGGTTGATGCGCCGACTGACGCGCCAGGCCATGAAAATCCACAGCCCGAGCATTAGAGTCAGGACCGTCAACATCAGCACGATTCGAGTCAGCAGCTGGTTCTTGATCGGTCGCACAATGCGCGCTTCGGAGCGCCGCGCGATCATTGTCCACGGGCACGCTGGTACTACGGCCGATGCATAGTAACACGCCAACCGATCGACCGGGTCGGTCGCCGCAATGAGCTTGACCTGGCCCGGCGCGCCCGCCAGCCGAGTGAGGATCTCGCCATACGCATTGGCCACGGTGCCGGGGCGCATGTGTGCGTTTGCGCCGCGGTGCGCATGCGTTGTTGTCGCGATAAACCGACCCTCGGAATTCACCAGGAACAGGTCGGCGTCCGCCGTATCCGCCAAACGTGACAGGGCGGTTTCCAGATCCGACAGAGCAACATCAACGCCGGCGACACCCCGGAATTGGTCGTCGATGACAATCGGGTACGTGTATTCAATCAGTGTCTTGCCACGATAGGCAAACGGTTCGGAGACCAACGGTTTGGTTTCACGGTTCGCGAGATAGAGTCGCCGCGTCTCTGCGTAGCCGGGACGGTCCTGGATATCGATCGCTGGTTCCATTTTGACGGCGCGGCTTGGCCCTGGAGGCACGAACCAGTACGGCGTAAAACGGGGGCTGGTTCCGGGCGGTGGTCCCACCACGGGGTCGGGCGCGGTCTCGGCAGCGCGCCGCGGGTTCGGGGCATAACCGAAAAACGCGCCCGACAACTCGTGCGTGTTCTGGACCACCATGCGCGCGAGTTCCCGAGATGCTTGCTCGTCGTTCACCAGGCCGGCAACTTGCGCTTCCGCCATTCGTTGCGCGGTCAGGGACGGGCGGTTACTCACCATCGCCAGGGCGTTCGCGACCAATAACGTTTCGGACCGCAGGTTCGCTTCGGCGGCGCGATATAAATTGTCCGACGCCGAGTAGAAGGCGAAAAACAGTGCTACTCCAAAAATAGCCATCGTCGGTGCGACGGCAAAGAGCATCATGCGACCGATGATGGTCTGGTACAGCTTGAAAGGTATGCGTGGCATGCCGATGGCTCTCTATTATCGATGGGAAGCATGGGCCGCGTTGGATTTCGCGATATCGCCCTGGAACAACCACTATCTGCATAGTTTGAAATGACCGCGCGACGCGATTGCCCGCGCGTACGCATCCAATGCCGCGCCGCACGCACGCGGCCTGCCGATACCGGCTGGAATCCAAACGCCGCGCGCTGACCCAACGGGGCGGACGAATCGCCCGAATACGCCGCCTCGCCGTCGCATGCGCCGACGGGATTCCTAGCTGGCTCGCTTCTTCCATCGTAATCAAGTGGGACGCCGTTCGGTCCGGCCTTCTCCCAATCAAAGTCGCGTTGACCGGCACGTTGTATTCCGGCTGTAACGGTTGCAGGAAATGGACCAGCCGGCGTGCGACGGCACCGTCAGCCGCGGGCGGTCGAGTGCGATCGGTCGGCACGGGACGTCCCAACGTCACGAGCGGCGGAAATCGGCTTCCCCCCACGGACGTGCGTCCACCTTGACAACCGGACGAATCTCGTGTGTCATGGTGCGTCGTGAGCATGAGTCGATTGGACGTACCAGCAGACATGACCAGCAGACAAAGGACCCCGCGATGAAGGGAATCCCCGTCCTATCCGTGCAAGGCGATTCGATCGCGCGTGCGTGGGAGAATTCACTGATCGCCTTGTACGCCCAGGGAGCGAACCTCAGCACCCAGTATGACAAGTCGACGGATCCGCTGAGCAAGGACGCGACCATGTTGATCACCGTCCACGATCCCCTGGCGGAACCGATGATACACCGCGATTTCCCGGGCGGATTCGAAGATCTCCAGGAATATGTGATGGAGATGTGCGACGGCATCAAGGACCACTGGGTGCGCGATCCCGAAGATCGGGACGATACGCGCTGGGAATACACATACCATGAGCGGCTGTGCCACTACACCGTCCCGTCACGCGCGGAACCGATCGATCAAATCGAGAGCATGTGCCAGCAGCTTGCCGCGACCGGATATACGCGGCGCGCGCAGGCGGTCACCTGGAAGGTATGGGAAGATCTCGCCTGTTACGACCCGGCTTGTCTGCAGAGCATTTGGTGCCGAATCACGCAACTGGACGATCAGGATTACCTGAACATGAATGTTCGGTTTCGTAGCAATGACGCCTACAAGGCCGCGTTCATGAACATCTTCGCGCTGGTCCGGTTGCAGCAGCGCATCGCCCAACGCATTGCCGAAATCCGCGGTCGCAGCGTTGCGTTGGGAAGATACTGCCACTTGGCCGACAGCTATCACATCTACGGCTCGAATCTACCGGAATTCGAAGCGCGGTTCTTGCGCGCCCGGAACACGCGGCCGTTCGAGGGCCGCACAATGCGCTATGAGGACGTCCGGGAACTGATGGAAGAGGCCATCCCCAGGATCCATGCCAAGGTCCAAAACGAAGGTCGGCCGATGGAGTCTTAGAACCTGTAACAAAACTCAG
>CAZSOG010000285.1:0-6621 GCA_964607555.1 uncultured Pirellulaceae bacterium
TTCGTCAAAGGCCCCGCCGTCTTTGCTCACGTATTGACAATATGCTGCGCAGCCGGCTGGTCCTTTTCCTTGCATCCGTCTCGACTTACGGCCCCTCGCGACGAACTTCATGAATAATCCGGGTTAGTTTACTCTGATCTCGATCTTATTCTTCGTTGGACAGCACCACTTTGTATGTCACGAATGGCACAAGTCACTCCCATCGTGGGAGTTACGCCCCCACCCAGCTCGTCTGGGTGGAGCACATGATTCCGCACTACAGACGCGTCCCACGCCAACGAACTTCCGACAAACCAATAGCAAAAGAGTGGCGCTGTCCAAATAGTTACCATGAATCAAGGCGTCTCAATGATGCGCCGGTAGAGGCCCGGTTTCCAAATTCCCTTGAACAGCGGCGGTATCTTCTTCTTGGCCAGATCGATAAAGGCCTTGCGGTCGACCGGCACGAACTCGACCCCCGCGTCGATCAATTTTTTTCGATACTCGGCTTCGGCACGTTTCACTTCCCGGTTGTGCCAGTCCGTCGCTTCCTGGGCCGCGTCGAGGATGACCTGCTTTTCTTCCGGAGTGAATCGCTCGTCCAGATACGGCCCAGTGCAGAAGACGTAGAAGCCGATCAGGTGCTTCGTCTCCATGATATATTTTTGCACTTCCTGCAAGTTATTTCCGTAGATCGTGGCCAGTGGATTTTCCTGGCCTTCGACGACACCCAGTTTGAGCGCCATGAACATGTCAGTGAACGGCAGAGGGGTCGTATTGGCACCAAACGTCTGCCAGGACTTGATGTAGACTTCCAATTCGGGCACGCGCAGCTTCAGGCCGCGCAGATCTTCCGGCGTGTGAATTATTTTCGAGGTCGTCGTCAGGTAGCGTGGGCCGCGATACCAGAGGTGCAGCATCTCGACCCCGGCGCGCTCACGCATGACACGCCGAAGGTCCGCGCCGATCTCACCGCGCCAGACTCGATCGATATGCCCATAGTCGCGCCAGACAAAAGGCGCCTCGACCAATCCGTACTCCGGCGCGTACCAACCGATCAGCGCGCAGCCCATGACCGTCATGTCAATGCTGCGGAGTTTCAAGCCCTCAACCGTCTCGCGATCGTCGCCCAGTTGTCCCCCGGGATACAACTTCACGCGCAGATGCCCTCCGGACCGCTCGGCCACGCGCGCGGCGAAACGCTTGGCCGCCTTATGCAACAGAACGGTCGGACCCGATACATAGGCCATGCGGATGACCTTCTCGTCCGGCGCGCGGGTACAGCCCGTGCTCATCAGTAGCAGAGTGATGATCGTTGCCAACCGTGCCGTGCACCTGGTTGCATCGCGCCGGGCCATTGTGTTCATTTGATCTGCCCTCCCCAAATGTTGACCAGCGCCAGCGAGAGACTTGGCACGAACGTCACGATAAGGACGACAACGAAGAGGGCAACGTAAAACGGCCACAGATTGGCCAGGATGTCCTTGACGGAAACCCGGCTGACACCCGCCATCACGAACAACAGAATGCCCACCGGAGGCGTCAAGAGACCGATCATGATCGCCAGCTGAAACACCACTCCGAAATGCACCGGGTCGACGTGGTAAGACGCCAGGACCGGCAGCAGTAACGGTGTGAGGATGATCATGATACTACCACCCTCCATGACCATTCCCAGAAGCAGGATCAGTCCGATCAACAGCAGCAACATGATCCAGCGCTGGCTGGTCACGGTCTGAAAGAAACCGACAAACACTTCCGGTTCGACTTCGCGCGCAATCAGGAACCCGAAGCACGAGGCACACGCGATGATGAACAGAATCGACGTGCTGCGTCGGGCCGTGACCAGCAGGATCCTTGGCAAGTCGCCGAGTCGCAACGAGCGGTAGACGAACAGGCCAACGCCGAGCCCGTACGCGACGGCCAGCACGCCCGCCTCCGTGGGCGTCACGAGTCCACCGAAGATTCCGCCCAGGATGATCACCGGCATCAGCAGGCCGGGCAGCGCCGCCCAGAAGCTCGCGCCAAGTTCGCGCAGGCTGTGCCGCGCGCCGGTCGGGTGGCCCGCACGCCATGCAACCATCGCACAGACCGCCATGATGCTCAATGCGATCAAGATGCCGGGCAACGTGCCGGCCAGAAACAGCTTGCCGACCGATGTACCGGAAACCGAAGCATAGATAATGAACCCGATACTCGGCGGGATGACCGGTCCAATCGTCGCGGACGACGCGTTCACCGCGGCAGCGAACCCCTTGGGGTATCCCTTTTCCTCCATCATCGGGACCATGGTCGAACCGACCGCCGCCGCGCTCGCGATCGCCGCGCCGGAGACCATGGCCACCAGCATGTTGGCAATGACCACCACATACGACAGGCCGCCCGGAAGAGGCCCGATCAAGGCCAGCGCCAACCGCGTCAGCCGCTTGGTGATCCCCGCCGCGTTCATGATCTCGCCGGCCAACAGGAAGAACGGCAGCGCCAGCAGCACCATCGAATCGGCGCCCGAACAAATCTGCTGGACGACGACCAGTACCGACATGTCGCTGACCAGCAAGACGTAAAGCAGCGCGCTGATCCCAATCGCGTACCCGATGGGCACGCCGAGCAGCAGCAACAGTAACATGCTAAGCACGAGTAACGTCACCGGTCATCTCCCGCATCGGCACGCGTCACTCCCACGGGCAGATCATCCTCACCGCCAACATCCAACTCGGCGCACTGCCCGGCCGCGAGTCGGCGCGCCGCGAACCAGCAGCCCAGCACCGCCGTGATCGGCAACGCCGCGTAGTAGACCCAGTTCAAGGGCAGCCCCAACGCCGGCGTGTACGCGCCGGCCGTCTCCCGCACCCACAACAGGCCCGCGATCACCAGGAATACGTTGAATACCAATATCAGCACCAACCCGGCACACTCGACAACCCGTCGCACGCCAGCCGGCATCTGCTCGACAAAATACTCGACGCGAATATGACGCCGGTCGCGCAATACGAGCGCCGCGCCCAACAACGTGAACCAGACGAATAAATAGCGAACGACCTCGTCACTCCAAAACAACGAGTGGTTAACGACGTAGCGGAAGAAAACCGCGACGAAAATGATCAACAGAATCACGCTGAACAAGCTGATCAGAATCAGGTCGGGGACCGACAACCGCTGTTTGGCTGGTTCACCGGATTGTTGCATCGTCGTCCCCTCGTCATGTGCGCGGTGATGTGCGCGGATCGACATCAAACTATCAGCTGCCGCGCAGTATGTCAAACGACACGCTGACACGCTCTTCGTGGGGCGCGAATCGCATTTGATTGACACGCCAAAACAACAGCGATAGAATCGTCCAAGTGGACTGGCGCGAGGGTCCACCCCCGAATGAGCACACTTCCTTGGGGAACATTTAGCCAGGCGATCCGGGGCTTTCATATTCTTGCCACAAGATATTCTCGCCCCCTCTTCGCGCGCCGCAATACGACTTCCGATCTGATCGTCGACTCACGCCGGCTGACCGACCGCGGTCGTACCGTATGCCAGGGAGATCCGATGGGAACAACCAAAGAGAAACTGCGTGCCGGGCAACCGGTTCTGGGTGGATGGATCATGATCGGTCATCCGTCGGTCGCCGAGATTCTGGCAGGCGAAGGGTTCGACTGGTTGGCCGTCGATCTGGAACATACGTCGACCTCGATCCGGATATTCCATGAACTGTGCCTGGCCGTCAAGGGAACGGGCGTGGATCTGTTGGCGCGTCTGCCAGGCCACAATCCGGAGACGACGAAACAAGTACTTGACTGCGGTGCCACTGGAATCATCGTCCCCTCGGTTAACACTCGGCAGCAGGCCGAGCAGGCCGTGGCAATGGCCAAGTTTCCACCGGAGGGATACCGCGGCGCGTCGTTGTGCCGCGCGTCGGACTTTGGACGCGACTTCGATGCGTACTATCGGGCCCACAATCAGAACGTGTTGGTCGTCTGTATGTTGGAGCATGCGGACGCGGTCAAGAACGTGGATGAGATCCTGGGCGTGCCCGGCATCGATGCCACCTTCATCGGCCCCTATGATCTTTCCGCCTCCATGGGACTGCCGGGGCAAGTGGATCACCCGGACGTCCTGGAAGCACAGCGGACGCTGTTGGCCGCCTGCAACCGGTACCAGATCCCGGCGGGAATTCACGTCGTCGCAACGGATGGTAATGAAGTGAAACGTAGAATCGCCGACGGGTTCCGGTTCATCGCGTGCGGCGTTGATACCGGTTTCCTGCAGTTCGCCGCGCGACACATGCTTGAGGAGATCCAGCGAGAATGAGTGACACCGTTTTGGTAACGCAAAGCGAGTTCGCGAAGGCCGAGCGCATTTTTCGCGCGGAGCCGCGGTTACGCGTCGTCGCGGCATCGGATGATGAGAGTTCGCTCGCCCAACAGGTGCGTACTGCCCGCTGCCGGGCCGTGATCGTGGGCGTGCAACCGTATCACCAGTCGCTCTACGAAGCACTTGGCGAGTGTGGCGGCACCGACGGCGCGATCATCGCTCGGTTCGGCGTGGGGCACGACAGTGTCGACAAGACCATGGCCCGGCAGCATCGGATCGTCGTGACGAATACGCCCGGCGTGTTGGACACGAGCGTCGCCGAACATGCACTCTGGCTGATCGGCAGTCTGGCGCGACACCTCGCAAGCTGTCACGGCACGCTGGTGTCAGGAGGGTGGCAACCGCGAATCGGCGTGGAACTACGCGGCCAAACGCTCGGTATTCTCGGCTTCGGGGCGATCGGACGCCGCGTCGCCAAAATGGCACGGTTCGGGTTCGGCATGCACGTGCTCGCCGTGGGGCGGGTAAGCGCGCAGGAAATCGAACAGCGCGCGGGCACGAACATGGCGACCCTGCAACGTGAGTTCGGGTTGGACGAATATACAACCGACGTCACGTCCGTGCTGGGCCGAGCGGATATTCTAAGTATCCATCTGCCCGCCATCGAGTCGACCGAGAATTTCGTGAACGCGGATCGATTGGCGATGATGCAGCCGGGCAGTCGATTGGTGAACACGGCGCGCGGAGCGGTACTGGATGAAGATGCTCTGTACGACGCACTGGCGGCAGGCCGGTTGGCCGGCGCGGCATTGGACGTGTACCAACAAGAGCCCTATCAGCCGCAGTCGCCGGAACGTGACTTGCGCACGCTCCCCAACGTGGTTCTCACACCACACATCGGCTCGAACACGATCGAGGCCAACAACGCGATGGCGCAAGCGGCACTCGACAATGTCGCCCATTTCCTCCAGGGACGATTCAGCGATCTTACGCGCGTGGACGATGGTTGGACAGTGGACCGGGTCTAATCCCGAAATGTGGTGGTCTGATCCGTGCTCGACCAAGATCCCGGCGAATCATTGGACAGCGTCACATTTTTTGTTATTGGTTGGTCAATACTTGGCTTGTCGGTATGCGGCCCCCACCCAGCTGGTCTGGGTGGACCCGGTGATTTTGCACTAACCGGCGGTGCCCGCGCTGGCCAAAATGAGGCTAGCAAATCTCGTGCCGAACAGGATTGCCCCCGTCCCCTTTTCTTCGCCGCCATCGTTTGGTCAGGCCTTCGTGCGTCAAATGATATGATGTTCCATCCCCCCGTGGCGGAGCGGGTCGATCAGCTAGCGTCGTCGTGGATCAACGGGCGTCGGCGTGGGGAGCGCATTTCGGCTCTTGCCGGTCGCGTCCATCACCGGAAACAGTTGTGCCGCGATGGGTGGCGACCTGGCCGCGACGGCACCGGTGACGTACCCTCACCGAGCACGGGTGTCAAACCGAATCAGTACCCCCGAGCCGCAACGTCGGTGCCGCGGCGCAAGCAACACCAAGCGACCATGATTCTGCCCACATCATTCCGCCAAAACTGAATTCGGGGTATCGCGGGAGACCGTTGGCAGAATCATGAAGGCAGAATGATGGGGTGCGATGCATGGCCGGCACTACCGCTCGGTCACCGCGTCGTGTCCTGTCCTTTTCCTGTCCTGCCAAAACGGAGGCAGGCGTCGTCGAATGCACGACTCGCTTCCTAACCTGTGAACCACCGTGTTGCCGCTTCAATCGCAAAGAAACAACCTTGTGCCATTGCGTTAAGTTGTAAGTCAAGACCTGACCCCATATCCGTACGGTTGTATTGCAAGCCAGTGTCGGTGTCCAGCTCGCGACTGGTGAAAAGATAGCGAGTCAAACTCGTGTCGCCGCTGGTCGCGTTGCCGTACGCGTCGTACTTGTAATGTGCCGCGATCGTCCCGTCCTGCTTGGCTAGATCGCGCACCGTGCCGAGATTGTCTACCAGCGGCCATAACACGCGATCGGCCGCCGTCAGGTTCTTGGTTACGTCCTCCTGCGCTAGGATCTGATCGACCGTTTCGCCTTACAAGTACCGCTTGGCCAACGCCATCGGCTGCGCGCCCGTGCCGTCCGGGTCGGCGAAGTCCAATACCACGTTGCCGCCATCAAACGACGCCACGCCGTTGTGGATGTCGTCGTACACGTACCGCTCGATCGCGGCGTCGGCCATGTCAAACGGGCTGGTCGTGTCGACCTCCTTCGCGATTCTTCGGTTGAACACATCGTATGTGTACTCGACCACCTTGGTCGTAGTGCCCATCGAGTCCTTCTCGGTCA
>CAZSOG010000286.1:0-6606 GCA_964607555.1 uncultured Pirellulaceae bacterium
GGAGTACGCCCATCTTCGATCGCGCTCCCGTTGTTCGCTTCGAAACATGCGCGCATGGTGCGCGCATCCTGCAACCTAAGAATCTAATCCTGCAGGTCGTAAAAACGTCAAAGGCCTTTCAAGATGAGGTTTTCCGATATGAGCGCGAATTAGCGTCGATCAGCGTTCTTTTTCTTCTGGTCCGTGAACAGTTGCGGTTCTACTCGGCGTCCGCGCACGAGAGGTCGGGGTGTCAGTGTCCCACCTTCCAGGCCCAGTCATTTGCGGTGGCGGCCTTTCGATACACGAAGTTGACTCGTGAATGCAAAATACACGGAAAAACACGAGTCCAACACAATGGCAGTCCAAAATCCCGTGAATGGTTACCGCCCGCCATTCGAGAGCGTGACATCCGCCCACCGTGTTCGAAGCTGCATCCACCCGACCGAGGTGGCTTGCCGCCGCCAGTTGGAAAGGGCATACTGGATTGCCGACGCGGGCCCTGATGCAAAATCGCCCGACACGAACGATGCATGGGGCGCTTGAGCTGACTTTCCGTGCGTTTGCGGCTCCGTGAGAGTTAACAAAATCGAGGAACATCGTGAACCGGAAGGACCGGCAGCGTGCCACCCCTCTTGGGTTGTGGGCCTCCCGCATTAGAGAACTTATGGGCGGAGATTCGATGATCTTGTGTCAAGTTCTTAGGTCGCGGTTCAGCCGCCACGGGAGTTGATGTCGGGTGAGCGACGCTTGCAGTGCAGAATCACCGTTCCACCGGGATAGACCCTTCGGTAGCGGGCGGGAATGAGGTAGTGTTGACCGCGAGGTAGTGCAAAATTATCGCTCCGCCGGGATAAACCCGGCGGTGGCCGGATGGGACAAGAGCTAGCGCTGTGCGCGGGTCTCCGGACCCCGCACAGGAGCGACCGAAGGTCTCCAATGCATCGCCATGCGTCAGTTGGTTGGAGGCAGAGCCTCGTTAGGTTCTTGCCTTTTTTGCGACCGGTTTGCACATTGATCATGCGAGGATACGACAGTTATGACAAGGGCCATGATGCGGCACCAATCAGACCAACCGGCGCGGGCGGTCAACGCAGCCGTTCGAAAATCGCTTCGAATCACCATGGCATGCGTTTGCGCCGGAATACTGCTAGCGCATGCGTCCCACGTCACCGCCGCATCGGCGCGTCCCAACGTCGTGATGATCTTGGCGGACGATCAAGGATGGGGCGATCTGAGTGTCAACGGCAACACGAACCTGCGGACACCCCATATTGACACGCTGGCGGCGGACGGCGCCCTGCTCGACCATTTCTACGTCTGTCCGGTCTGTTCACCGACGCGTGCCGAGCTGTTGACCGGTCGCTATCATCCGCGTGGCGGCGTGTACAGCACGTCCACGGGTGGCGAGCGTTTGGACCTGGATGAAAAGACGATCGGTGATGCGTTTCGCGCCGCCGGCTATGCGACGGCCGCCTACGGAAAATGGCACAATGGGACCCAATACCCGTATCACCCGAATGCACGCGGCTTCGAGGACTTCTATGGATTCTGCTCGGGACACTGGGGAAACTACTTTGATCCAACACTGGAGCATAACGGCACACTGGTGCGCGGACATGGCTACATCACCGACGATTTGACCAACCATGCGATCGACTTCATCCGCACGAACAAGGCGCGCCCGTTTTTCTGCTATTTGCCGTTGAATGTGCCGCATGCCCCCATGCAAGTACCCGACAAGTTCTACAATAAGTTCGCCGGCGTGGCGCCGAAGATGCGCAACCGCGACCCGCAAAAAGAGAATCTTGACATGACGCGCGCCGCGTTGGCGATGTCCGAAAACATCGATTGGAACGTCGGCCGCATCCTCGAACAACTGGACGATCTGCATCTGGCGGACAACACGATCGTCATCTATTTCAGCGACAACGGCCCCAACAGCTGGCGTTGGAATGGTGACATGAAGGGCCGTAAGGGTTCGACCGACGAAGGTGGCGTCCGTTCGCCCTGCATGATCCGTTGGCCCGGGCATGTTCGGCCGGGTACGAAGATCCCGCAGATTTGCGCGGCCGTGGACCTCTTGCCGACCCTGGCCGACCTGGCCGGTGTGGCATTGCCCAGCAACCATCCGCTGGATGGCAAAAGCATTCGCCCGCTGCTGCTGGGTACCGCGCCGAATTGGCCCGACCGCATGATCTTCTCGCACTGGAAGGGACGTGTCAGCGTGCGCACGCAACAGTTCCGACTCGATAACCGTGGCAAGTTATTTGACCTGCGGGCGGATCCGGGCCAGCGGCACGACGTCGCGGATCAACATCCGCAACTCACGGCCAGACTGAGGCGTGCCGTCGCCCGCTGGAAACAAGAGCTCTTGCCGGGCCTGACCGACGACGATCGTCCGTTTCCGGTCGGATACCGGCAGTTCCCGACCACGCTGCTGCCGGCGCGTGATGGCGTGCCCCACGGCAATATCAAGCGGAGCGCCCGGTTTCCCAACTGTTCGTTCTTCACTAACTGGAAAACCACCAGTGACCGGATGACGTGGGATATCGAAGTGGCGACCACCGGCGTCTACGATGCCATTATCTATTACACTTGCAAACCGGAAAACGTCGGCGCGACGATCGAGCTGAGTTTTGGCGATCGCCGGCGCGCGTGCAGAGTCACCGAAGCGCACGACCCGCCGCTGCGCGGCATGGAACATGATCGCGTCAACCCGCGCGGCGAATCATATATTAAAGACTTTAAGCCGATGGAGATCGGTACGCTACAGCTGGCCAAAGGACGCGGGGAACTGACCCTGCGGGCACTCGATATCCCGGGCAACCAGGTGATCGATGTGCGGTATGTCGTGCTGAAACTGAAATATACTCCAGGCGGTTAGATTCTTAGGCTGCCACATGCGCGCACCGTGCGCGCATGTTTCGAAGCGAACAACGGGAGCGCCGCGGAACGAGGGCGTACTCCCTTGTGGGTTGCGGGCCTCCCGCATTAGGTTCGTCCAAGTGGATCGTGAATTGGCGCGGTCCGTTCTCCCGTTGGTCAAACTCGCACAGGACATTTCAAAGGGATGGCAGCATAACTTGACGATCTTTTCCCGTGAATCAAACAGAAAGGTAAACGCCGATGACACTGTCAGCCGAACCGCCTCGTATGGGATTGCATTGCATCGTGGCCGCCAGCATGCTTGGTATCATACTCGGAGCAACTCAGACGTGGGGCGCCGCCGGGCACGCCGTAGCCGTCGCGGTCGATTCGTTCGCCGACCACGGCCCGACCGAAGGCTTGGAGCCCGAAGTCCTTGACTTTCGCTACCGGCCGACGCGCTGGCAGGCCTGCATCGGACTGCCTGACGATCCGTTCAAGACGATCGTCGGTAACGACGGTGGACTGTATTATGACTACGGTGTGCGCGGACCGGAGTTATATAACAACGGCCAAGGAGTTTTCGGCACGCGCTTCCTGGCCGGATTCCGTGGTCAAGGAGACCCGGGCGACGTCGAGCAGCACCTGGTCGACCCACGTACGCCAATCGCCGTCACCCAGCAATCGTTTGGCGATTGGACGATCCAACAACGGGTGTGGTCGGCGGCGGGCACGGAATCGACGGGCCCCGATCGGTGGGCGGACCGAGTCGACTACCTTTGGATCACGGCGACGAATGGAGGATCCGCGAAATCGAAAGCGGAATTGACACTCGATGTCGGCACGACGACGCCGCTGGAACTTAATGGAGCGGGCACTCGCTTGTTTCGAAAAAACAAAAACCGCGACGTATTGTGTCGCATGTCGGTCCCGTGTCTGCCGCTCACTGTGGCCAGTGGTGTTGCTGGAAAAACATCCACATCGCCCATCAAGACCGCATCCGTCATCACGGTGAGTCGCAATTGGGCCAGGCCGTCCGTCAAATGCCCGCCGTGCTTTCGGCATGTCATGGTCGGCTTTTCACAGCCGTTGCGATTCACTCTTGAGGGTGCCACAAAAGGCAAGTACCGGGTCTATTTCGGCTTGATCGAAGGTTACCACGAACAACCCGGAATCAGGCCGGTCGAGCTCCGTGTCGAAGGTCGGAAAATCGCAACGCTTGACCTGGTCGCCAAGCCGGGGCGAAACGTCCCGATCTTGTATTCGGTGACCGCCGCGGATCAGGATGGAGACGGCAAAATCACGTTCGGTATCTGGGCGCCCGCATCGGCAAGCGACAAGAACACCATTCTTAGCGGTCTGTGGATCTACCCGGAATCGAAAGCACCGAGCGCCGCCGAGGTACTGGCCGGCACGACCGCGACGAAGCCGTTGGCCTATATCGACGCGGATCACTTGCCGGCATCGGCCGCGCCCGTCCTGTTGCGCTGGGATCTTTCCGATCTGATGCCGGGCCAATCGCGCGACGTCGTCGTGACAATTCCGCAAGGCGACTGGGCCAAAGTAACGATGCCGCCGACGGACGCCGCCGCGCAGTACCAGCGCGCCGTCGACTATTGGCGCCACGTGGACTTGCCGTACGATCGGATCACCGTGCCCGATCCGCAGGTGCAAGGCCTTCTCGATTCGTGCATTCGGAATATCTACCAGGCTCGTGAGATCAAGAACGGTCGCCCGGCGTTCCAGGTCGGGCCGACCTGCTATCGGGGGACCTGGGCGGCGGACGGACCATTCATCTTGGAAGCGATCACGTATCTGGGCCGATGGCGGGAGACGCGCGCGGGAATCGAGGCACAAGTCGATGCGGACACGGGCCCCGGCGGCGTGGCGTTTTCCAAGAAGAGTGGCTTGCGGCTATGGATGATCCTGCGGCACGCGCAATTGACCGGCGACACTACCTGGTTACAAAAAATCTGGCCGCGCGTGACGCGCGAAGTCAACCAGATTATCGCGTACCGTGCCATGACACGGTCCGATCCCAAGCAGGCGAATTTCGGCCTGATGCCGATCGGGTTCGGCGACGGTGGATTGGGCGGCAAGCACCGCGAGTACACCAACGTGTATTGGACCCTGGCGGGATTGAAATCCGCACTCACGATGGCCCGATGGCTGGACAAACCCGAACTGGCGAAATGGCAAGCGGAATACGCGGATTACTGGAAGACGTTCGACAAGGCGCGCCGGCGCGACCAACTCGTCGATGCCGCCGGTAACACCTATGTTCCCGTGACCATGAAGGGCGAACAGCCGCAATTGCCCCAACGCGGCGCATGGGCTTTTTTGCAAAGTGTTTTTCCCGGACGCATTTTCGAGCAAGATGATCCACTGATGCTCGGTACGATGGCGATGCTCGATGCCAACCAGCGTGAAGGCCTGATTTACGGCACCGGCTGGATTCCCGACGGGATTTGGAATTACGCCGGCTCGTTCTACGCGCACGCGCACCTGCAACTCGGGCACGGCCGCAAAGCGGCCGCGACCCTCTACGCATTCGCCAACCATGCGTCACCCATGCTCTGCTGGCGCGAAGAACAGAATGTCAAAGGCGCCCCGGAGCACTTCGTCGGCGACATGCCGCACAATTGGGCCAGCGCCGAGTTTATCCGTTTGGTACGTCACCTGCTGGTCTTGGAGCGTGGCGATGCGCTGCATCTATTCGAGGGCCTGCCCCACGCCTGGGTCCGACCCGGCGGACACCTCGCGCTGAAACAGATTCCCACGTCGTTTGGGCCGGTCAGTGTCGGCATGGATGTCGATGACCGTGGCGCTGCCGCCACGATCGTTGTCACGCCGCCGCCACACGGTTCCCTGAAACAGATCGTTGTTCATTTGGAACGACTTACCGGCGCCAAGCCGCGTGTGCAAATCGACAACCAGCCCGCGCATGCACTCCCGGTCGCAACCAGCGTTCGTGGGCCGATTCGGTTGATCGTGCCCCTGAAGAATGAGCCGTGAATCCAGAAAACGGGTCCTGGCGACGGCGTTGAGAACGGCTCTACCGATAACGCCCAAAAGACGCTTGGCACCGCCGCCCGATACCAGGTGGGCGACACAGGTAGGTCTGTTCTCCGAACGGACCGCAACCTCGCCCCCATCTACGATGAATATGGCCTTCGGCCAAGGCACTTCGATAGATCCCGGTAAGTTCCCCATGGTTGACGGTTGACAAACGACAGGAAAACCGGAAGAAACGTATTGCGCTACAATAGCAAGTTTTCAACACCCTGGAGCGTATCTACCTATAATGCCCAAAAGAACGATGCGCGCCCACACGACCACAACACATGAGTTCGGGGCGGCGTCTCGACGGACAAAGATATCCGTCGTACACGATGGAACGTGGGGCTTGGGGCAGACTCTTTATTCTTGGCAGTCTCTTATTCTCCCACCAGTTCGCGCGCGTTTTGAGCGATCGCGTTGGCGGTCAGACCGAAGTGTTGGTAGAGCGTTTTGAACGGTCCCGACGCACCGAAATCGCGCATGCCGATAAACCGGCCCTTGGTACCGAGGTACTTCTCCCAGCCCTGGATCACACCGGCCTCGACACCGATACGGGCACCGATTTCCGGTGGCAAAACAGAGTCGCGGTAGGTCGCATCCTGTTCTGCGAACAGCGTGAAACAAGTCATACTTACGTAGCGCGCGCGTAACCCGTCGGTGGTTTGTATCTTTGTGGCGAGCGAACGGGACTTGAGTCCT
>CAZSOG010000287.1:0-6604 GCA_964607555.1 uncultured Pirellulaceae bacterium
TGAACGGCTACGTTGGAAGGAGCGTAGTATGAGTTCGAGGATTACGATTCGTCGATCCCCGGCAGCGATTTCTGTGCCGCCGCGGGAGCTCGGCGTTTGCGTCGCGTCCCATTTTTCTTTTTCGTACGGTCCAGGACCTTGCCGTCCTCCGTGCTTGGCGCGCTGACCACGGGTTCCGGAGCCCCGTCCAGCGCGTCACCCGGCGCGATTTTTCGGAGGCGTCTCCGAATGTTCGCCGCATACTCGGCGGATAGTTCAAAACCAAGAAAACGGCGTTTCAGTTTTTTCGCGACCGCCAGCGTTGTCCCGCTTCCCGCGAACGGATCCAAAACGAGCTCCCCTTCGTTACTCGATGCACGAATGATCCGGCCGAGCAGCTGTTCGGGCATCTGGCAGCCGTGAAAGCCGGCACGCTCCTTGAAGGTGCCGGCAACGCGCGGAAAATACCATGTGTCCTCGTCGGCGTGAAAACCGGTCGGCAAATCCTGCGGGCGTAGGATCCATGTATCGTCTGGCAACCGCCCTTTGGGGTTGGCACGCGCGTCGCCGTAGACCAGCTGCCGCGCCGAGGGAACTCGGAGCTGATCCACGTTGAACGTGAGATCATTCGGATCTTTCACCATATGGAACAGATGGGCATGGGAACGACTAAACTTGTACTTGCAGTTAACACCAAATGTGTAGTACCAAACCACCCAGCTCCGGCAATACAATCCAAGTTGCCGCTGCATCAGCACTTTCAAATCGGCCGCGTATTCGTCACCAATTGCCAGCCAGAACGTGCCGTTCGGTTTTACGGTCCGCACGATCTCACTCAGCCACTCGTGGCACCAGGACAAGTAATCTTCATCACTTCGCCTGTCGTCGTAAGCATCGTACCGGTAACCGATATTGAACGGCGGGTCCGCGAATGCAAGGTCGACCACACCCTCCTCAAGCCGCTTGAGTCCTTTGATGCAATCCCTCTTTAAGACTCGATCATACTTCATTGTGTTCGAGTTTCCCCCGTGCGTGAACAGAGCGATTCCAGCCCAGCCACGGTGCCCGGTTTGCACCCTGGAAGGTCACGGGATATCCTATCAGTTTGCGCGGGCAGTTCAACCGGGTGATTCGGCGCGGCCAACCGTGTCTTGTTTCTTGGGTATGCGCGCGTAATGTGCCTTTGCACATCGAGTCCTGAAGAACTCCCGCGAACGGTCATGCGCCATGCACATATTCTGGACGCTTCTGTCGGTTTTCAACCTGGCGTTGATCGTGGTGCTCGCCGGCATTCTACAGATGGCTCGACGCCGCATCGGCAATGTAAATCAAGTTGCTCCAGAACCCCGTGCGCAGTGGCCCGCCATCTCCGTTATCGTGGCAGCGCGCAACGAAGCCAGGAACATCGAAGTCGCGCTCCGCTCGTTGCTTGATCTCGATTACGAGCCGGTTGAGGTGATTGTGATTGACGATCGCTCGGAAGATGATACGCCGCGGATCCTGGCACGCATGCAGGCGGAGAACACGCGGCTTCGCGTGCTCCGCGTGACGGAGCTTCCGCCTGGGTGGCTCGGCAAGAATCATGCACTCCACAAAGGAGCGGAGCAAGCCAGCGGCGAATATTTGTTATTCACCGACGCGGACGTCGTTTTGCATCCCGACATCTTGCGGCGTGCGGTCTCGTATGTGGAACGGCAGCGCGTCGATCACTTGGCGCTGGCACCGCACGCCGTTGTGCCGACGCTGCTCATGCAGGCATTCGTCGTTTTTTTCACGAATATGTTTCTGCTCTACACGCGACCCTGGAAAGTGTCGGATCCAGACAGCTCCGCATTCGTCGGGATCGGCGCGTTTAATTTCGTGCGGAAGACAGCGTATTTCGAGGCGGGAACGCATCGTGCGATCGCCATGCGGCCGGACGACGACGTGAAACTCGGCAAAATCATCAAGCAGCGCGGATTCCGCCAGGCGTTTCTCAATGGGGCCGAGAGCGTTTCGGTGCCCTGGTATGGTTCGCTGCGAGAGCTGATCGAAGGGATGGAAAAGAACGCGTTTTCCGGAGTAGAATATTCGGTTGGGCTGGTAATCGTCATCACGATCGTGTTATTGGTTTTTGATATTTGGCCATTCGTGGCGGTATGGGTTCTGGCCGGGATCCCAAGAGTGATCTACGCACTTGTTATCGGATGCCTGGTCGGCAATGCGTGGGTATCATCGAGGCAAGCGCGGGTGACGGGCTGGGCGGCCCTGCTGCTGCCGGCCGCGGTGTTGCTGCTTGTCTATATTCAGTGGCGGGCAATGCTTTTGACGTACTTGCAAGGCGGAATTCGTTGGCGCGGGACGCTCTACCCTTTGGACGAACTGCGGCGTAATCAAGTGTAGAACGATTGCTTTTTGAGGAGATATTGCGACATGAACGTGACAAAGCGAGCGCGCTCGGTATGGTTTGTCCTTGGTGCGATAATTCTTTTATGGCGTGCGCCGAGCCTCTTGGCCGCCGACACGGACTGGAAAGCGGGCGTCGCACGGGTGAAAATCACGCCCGCGCACTTCATGTGGATGGCCGGGTACGGATCGCGTGATCATCCCGCCGAAGGAAAATATACCGACTTGTGGGCTAAAGTGCTGGTCCTGGAGGACAGTGCGGGCGATCGGGGCGTCTTGATTACGATGGATCTGGTCGGCATGGATCGCGATCTCTCCGTTGCGATCCGCGATCGCTTGTTGGCGCGGTTTGGCATTGCGCGTGCGCGCGTGGTGCTATGCTTTAGCCACACGCACACGGGGCCCGTCGTGGGGAGAAACCTGGCACCTCTGCATTTTCTCCAGGTGGACGCCGCACAACAGAAACTGATTGATGAATATGCCGCGCAGCTGCCGGCGCATATCGGCACGGCCGTCGCGGCCGCGGCGAACACGCTGCAACCATGCACGTTGAGCTGGGGGTCCGGCAGCGCGCCGTTCGCCGTGAATCGACGCAATAACCCGGCAGCCAAGGTGCCCGAGTTGCGTGCGGCGGGAAAGCTGAAAGGGCCCATCGATCATGACGTGCCGGTGTTGGCGGTGCGCGATAAGCAGGGTCAGCTTGTCGCGGTCCTGTTTGGCTATGCCTGTCACGGCACGGTCTTGAGTGACTATTCATGGTCAGGAGACTATCCGGGCTACGCACAGCTTGCGATCGAGTCCGCGCATCCGAAATGCCAGGCCATGTTCTGGGCGGGGTGCGGTGGCGACCAGAACCCGCTGCCACGCCGCCATCTTGAACTGGCCCAGCAATATGGCCAGCAATTGGCGGACGCGGTGGACGGCGTATTGGAAAAAAAGATGGACCGCGTCCGCGGTCCACTGAAGATGAACTATCGTGAAGTGCCACTCGCGCTGGATGAACTGCCCGACGTGACGGAGCTTGAAACCCAAGCGAAATCGGAGAACAAGTACATTCGAGCACGTGCCGAAATGCTGCTGGAGCGGATCAACGCGGGCACGCCGCTGGCTAAGTACTACCCCTACCCCATCAGCGTCTGGCAGTTCGATGATCAGGTCCAATTCATTGCCTTGGGCGGAGAGGTCGTGGTGGACTATGCGCTCCGCTTGAAATCGGAATTGCGGGGCACGCGCACATGGGTGGCAGGCTACTCGAATGACGTGATGGCCTACATTCCATCCTTGCGCGTCCTGCACGAGGGAGGCTATGAAGGCGCTACGGCCATGATCTACTACGGTCTTCCAACGTCCTGGTCGCCGGCGGTCGAGCAGACCGTGGTTCAAGCTGTTCACACCATGCTGGAGCGCGGTTCAGCGGATCGTGAACAGACGCGTAATTGAGGGAAAACCGTATTCGGCGCCGCCCGTGAACACACGCAGGTTTTCGAGTGGACTGGTTTCTCCCGATCCGTGCGTGTGGCCGCACAAGACGGTCAAATGCCGATCGGGATAGTCGCGCATGATATCAAGCAACGTATCCCCCATCGCCTTGCAGGTAAAGTGTGGGGCCCATTCATCATCGGAAATCTGCCCGTCGTACCAGCACGCTTCGCGAAACGGCGGGACGTGTGTCAGAAAGTACACGTACCGGTTCTGTTCGAGCGCTTCCGGTAACACGTCCCGGACGCGTGCGGCGGCGGCGTCCCCGAGCTCCTTCAGGGCCTCCCACCGCTGCCGTTTGTCCACGCCCGCCAGTTCCGTGATCAGGCGGTAGTCATTCATCATGACCATCGACCGCTCGTAATCTCCGATTCGTGCGTCGGCCCATCCGTCGTGACCGACAAGTCCGACGTCCGGTGCCAATTGAATCGGTTCGGAATGCGTCAGATAGATCAGGGAATCACTTGCTGTGCAGAGTTCATCGACCGCGTCGCGTACTTCGCGAATCGAACCGAAATAGAAGTCATGATTGCCGAGTACGAAGTAGATCGGCGGCGCGAGTTCACGATCGAGACGCCGCAAGTATTCGGTCACGTCCGTCGCTTCGGCGATATCACCGCTTATGAGAATCACATCGGCGGCGGCGTCCTTCACATGGCGAATGAAATCATCCAGATGCGTGGCTTTGACGAAATTCAAGTGGATGTCTGTCATCCAGGCGACACGAGTCATTGATGGTGCGTTTCCGTGGTGATCGGATCAGGTCGAGTTCAGTGGTTGGTCGGGCCGATGCAATAGAGTTGTTTTCGACCGCGAATGAAAAGGTGGCCATTCGCGATCGCCGGTGACGCGATCGTCTCTGCCTCCAAGTGATTCTCGGCCAGTTTGTCAAAACGGGGTGACGCTGAAATGACCGTACAGGTGCCCTCCGAGTTCAGGAACAGGATGCGGCCGTTCACCGCGACGGGCGACGCTTTGTATTTTCCAACCAACCTTTTTTTCCAGTGTCGCTTGCCCGTTCTTGTGTCAAAACAACGGACAATCCCGTCGTCCGAGATCGCGAACAACAGCGAATCGGACACCACGAGCCCGCAACTGTCCGGCGTGCCTTGGTCGTGGGACCAGAGTATATCGCGCAATGTTCCCTTTCCCGGCCGGCCGATGGGAACGGCGAACAGCGCGCCCCGCAAGCCGCGGGTGGCGAATAGCAAGTTGTTGTCGACGGTCGGGTTGGTCACCGTACGACCTCCCACCAAACCGGGCAGGTACCACAGTTGTTTGCCGGTTCGCGGGTCGTACGCGTCCAGCTGGTTCGCGCCCATCACGACCAACATGGGCTGTCCGGCAACGGCGGTAAGAATGGGTGTCGTGTAGGCGTCACACTGTTCTGCTACGGCGTCGGTCATGCGCGCGGTCTTCCACCGTGTTTTTCCCGTCGCCAGATCATGAGCCACGACATAACTTGCCGCATGCTCGTCCTGCAGATCGCTCAGCGAATCCTGCATGCAGACCGAGATGACCAAGTCACCGAACAAGACCGGACTATTGGCATGTCCGTACCAAATCGTGTACTTGCCGTATTCCTTCTGGAGATTCCGTTTCCAAATGCACTGGCCGTCATAATCATACGTCGCCAGGTCGCCGTTGCCGAAATGGACCACGACGCCCCGGCCGTCCGTCACCGGCGAGGGCGTCGCGAGATTGTGCCGACGATGGAAGATCTGGTGGCGTCGTTCGGGTGCACCGCGCGGCGTTGTGTCCGATCCTGCCTGCCGCGTCCAAATGACTCGTCCATCAGCCGCATCCAAGTGGATCAGCACGAGCTGTTTGTCCATGACCTGTGATGTCACGAACACCGACCGGCCCCAGATCGCCGGCGTGCTGTCGCCCCATGGCGGGATCGGCCGCTTCCACGCAATGCCACGACGCTCGCTCCACGCCAACGGCACATTCCGTTCGTGACTCACGCCCGTGCCGAACGGGCCACGCCACTGGGGCCAGTTTTCCGCGGCGAGACGGGCGGCTGGGAACCACGCCGGCAATAATGCGATAAGCGCCGCTGCGGTCAGACGGAAGACGGACGCGGTGCAGTAATGATGACGGCATTTCATGATGATCGGGTGACCTGCTGCGACAATTCGAACTTCGTACGTCGAGTGATCTAACGCACTTCCATGCTGGTCTGGTCCACGGACACGATATCGCCGGCATGCAGTTTTCGGCGTCGGCGCGTCTCGGTTTCGTTATTGACTTTCACCTCCCCACCTTGAATCAATAGCTTGGCCTGTCCACCGGTTCCACAAAAACCTTGGAGTTTCAAGAACTGGTCCAGGCGAATACCGGTCTCTGTTTCATCGCTCATCGTCGTCGGTGCCTCGGCGTGGCGTGTCTTCTGTTCTTGAGAGCCTGTCACAAAATGGTTTCGCCAGAGTGCCAATCCGCTTCATCGACGGACCGGGACGTCCATTGTGCATGTTCAAAATCAGGTTTTGGGGCAGGTTCTAAGTCTGTCCCTATCGTTCACGGTAGCCGTTGACGACATCGGCTATCAAGGAACCCTAATGCGGGTGGCCCGCAACCCACAAGGGAGTACGCCCTCGCATGCGCAGCGCTCCCGTTGTTCGCTTCGAATCATGCGCGCACCGTGCGCGCATCTGGCAGCCTAAGAATCTAACGAGGTTTCACCTCCAACCAACTGACGCATGACCAGGCGGTCACGGCTCGGAGAGCCGCTCCACCTATAGCGCCCAAAAAACGATTC
>CAZSOG010000288.1:0-6599 GCA_964607555.1 uncultured Pirellulaceae bacterium
GTGGCACTCACGGCCCACCACTGCATGCCGCTCATACGAGCCGCTTCAGGCGTAGCAGGACGCCAACGTCTGTCTATGCACCGGCGTTGCGCACAATCCCTCGGAAACTCGCCGCAGCCGCCGCGAATCGTCCCTCGAGTTTGACGTACCGCGTTTCCTTCGCTGGGTCGAACCACGTGGTCCTTTTGCCACGCGGTCCGTACCCGCGCTGAAAAACGTGCACGATCGCACGGCGAATACGCGGGTCCGCCATCGTGTACCAAACCGACGTTGAGTAGTCCTCAAGGTCGGGCTCGACCACCGGCTCAATTGTGCCGCGGAACGTGTTGATCGTCGCGTCGGTGACCGGCAGCTTGGACTCGTTGAGTCGCGAGAATTTGAGAAACGTCTGCATGGCCGCTTCTTCGTGTGCCGTCGGCACCAAGGCGATCTTGGGCGGTGTGCCGACCTTGCCAACACCGCCGATACCCGTTTGCCGGCGGTGCTTGAGCCGCATGAGGTTGGCTTGCGTCGTGCTCGGCGCCGCACCACTGCCGGCCGTAATGTCGTTGCCATGGTTTGTGTCGTCGAACAACGCATGACCATCCAGTAGCGTTACATTGGCACCCAGCAGAGCCAGGCACAGCCGGTTGAGTGTCCGCTCATGCGCGACGGCCAGCGTCGTCAACCCCTGCGTGAACGCGTCCAGATCGTCATTGGCGACCATCACGGGTGTGAGCGGGACCGTGTTGCCGTAGCGGCCGACCTGGATGTAGCCCGCGGCCTCCTCGTCCAGCTGCACCGGCCGTGCCGTCTCGTCGTCCATAATCTCATCGAGCTCGTCGGCGGCACCCATGCCGATAATCGTGTGCGGCTTGAAGTCGGTCACGTCCGACAACTTGGCCGTCCAAACCGGGTAGGTCACACCGGACAATTGCACCGCCTGGTCAAGAATCTTGCCGGCGAGCGCGGACAACAGATTCGGGAAGTCGCCAGGTCGGTTAAACGCCGGACCGGCCGCCGAAACCTGCGCGATACCGGTCCCACCCAACTGCAACGCGGCCAGGGCAAGACCTTCCGGATCGCCGAATGAATCCACCGAATGGCCGGCCAGCTCGAGCGACCGCTGCGCGAAGTGGCTCAGGGGTGCCGTCGCGAGCCGTTGCGCTTCGGCTGACGCGTCCTTGCCGGGCGCGAAACCACTGCGAATGAGCAATGCGTTCGTGGCATCGGCGGCAAACTGCTTGCTGCCGGATTCGTTGATTGTCGTGTAGGGCATTACTGCCTCCTTGTTGTCATGTGAAAAGTCAAACGTCGTCTGTAATGCCGTCCAGCAAATCGCTACGCCACGGCCGGCGTGGTCCCTTTGAGCTCCTCCCGGTACCGCCGGATACGAGCCATGATCGTTGCCAGCTCGGCGCCATGACGTGCCAGTCGTGGCTTGTCGGTCGCGATCTCGCGTTGCCGCCGCTGGAGCTCGGTAATCATCTCGGTGAGCTGTTTCTGCCGCGTGCCGTCGCGGTCGGCGGTGCGTGCCTCCGCCTTGGCGATCGCGTCCAGCTCGTGTAAGAGTGCCGATCGTTCCCGCGATAGCTCGGCCTGCCGCTTGGTGTGCGTTGCCAACGCCTCACGCCGTACGCGGTGCATTTCGGCGGTGGCCTCTTCCGCCGCCTGATTGACGGTTTGCATCCGCTTGAGCGTGTCGGCCTTCGTCCGGACCAACCTCTTGTCGGCGATCGCGGTCAACTCGGCGTCCACGTCGGCCCGCAGCTCGGCGTCAGACTTGTGCACCGCCGCAAGCACCGCGTCAACCGTCGCCTGGTCGGGTGCGTTCTTGCCGGCCGCCAACGTGCCAACCAGGTCTTGGTAGGCGGAGAGTGCCTCGGCTTGTTGCTGTTGCTTCGTCGTGGTGCGGGTCTTCCAAAATCGTTCTAAAATCGTAGCTGCCATGATAGTGGCATCCTTTCGTGAGAAAAATATTCAACGCGTCGCATAATCATGCAAACATTCCTTCAGCGTCGCGGTCGCCGGCGAGGGTATCGCGTAGAATACCCTGGGTCTCGGGAACATCGTGGCGGATCCGGGCCACCACGCGATCACATGGCGTCTGGTCAAGCAGCTCGGCCAGTCCAGCACGGCAACGTGCCGGTAAGCTGTCCAGTATTTCGCACGATCGCGCGACGATGGACGCGATGACCGCCTGGACGTCAGTAATCGGTGCAAGCCGCTGCGCATCTTCGGCGAGTTGCCGGCGCGCTCGCATGACCTTGACCTGTAGCAACTCAGCCTGAAGTTCCGGGCTCGCAGTGCATCGGCCACCACAGGATGCTGCGCGTCGATCCAGCCAGGTCGCAATCTCATCGAGCGGAAAGTGACCATCGCGACGGCCCGGTGAACCGGAGCGGCCCGGAAAGTCCGGCTCATTGAGCCAGTAGCCGACCGCACGCTGCGATACTCCGAAATGCTGTGCACACTCGGCCCGCGTGACGGCCACCGCGCCGGCGTCGGAACGGCCGGGATCCGCAAGACCATGCTCCACCAACCAGGCCGATACCGCCCGCTCCGCGAACATTTTCCGCCGGCCTTGCATCTCATACGGCAAGCCATCGCGGACAAAACGGGAAAGCGCTGGTCGCGTGATGCCGAGCCGGTTTGCAAGCTGCGTGAAAGTAATCAAAACCATGGTGAAGCACTTAAAAAATCCACCGAACGTGCAAAAGTGACGCCATTGCTAGGCCATCCCGACCGGCCCCCCTACCGTCACAGGACCCTTAAGGGGGGGTACCTGGGACCGGTCAGCCCTCGAGGATCTCAACGAACGCGGCCAGGTCGCGCGGATCAACGAACAGCCGTCCGCCAACGCGCGTGGCCCGCAGCCGATGACCGCGAATGCCGTCACGCACCCACGTGGCGATAGTCGCACGGCTCACCGGCACAGGTAAATGCCCGACAGCTTGCGTCAGCGTCAATAGTTGCGGCGGTGCCGCTGGGCAGTCGCCAACTTCTTGCGGGAACATTTGTGAAACCTCCGTAAGACTGTAAACAGTGGCACGAATCAGTTGGGATTATGCGGCACGTCGTTGCGGTGCGAAATGCCAAAGTACCAAAGTTTGTTACTTTGCTGCCGTGCCATCACGCCAGCCGATCAAGCGACCTGGTCAACCGCTACCCGTACAGCGTCGCGCCCAACCTGGTCGATCAAGTGCGACACTGCCGCCAACGTCGGGTCAGGCGTGCAGCTGATAACCTGGTCGGCCGGGATCCACCGCCAGCCGTTCGGGTCGCTGTCGTCCACGGCAATGCACAGCAGCCGCACCACCATGCCCGTGCCGCCGCGTGACGTGTCGCGGTCCTCGGTGCCGACAACGCGGCCGGTTAGGTCGCCATGCGGCGTGTGGGCGGTTGCTTGGTCGCCAATGTTCGGTGTCATGGTCTTTGTCCTTTCGAAATAGAATCCTTCGGTCACCAGGTCAGTCTCTCAAACCAAGTGCCGACGTTGTGTCCCCTGCTTTCTCGGCGAACGTCACCATCTGGCACGCCAATACGTACGTGAATTTATCGTGATCCGTGATAGCCCTTGGCCATCCGCCCTCTGGCGTTTGCATCATCCGATCAACAAAGTCAATCGCGAACACAATCGCAATCCGTTCCAGCTCAGTTGCCGGCGAAACATCTTTCAATGAAAAGTCGTGCGTTGATGCCGGTCGGCCGCGATGTTCGTACCGCTTCACGGCAAGCCGCATCGTGATCGGATATGCGTGGCACGCGTGATAGTACTCATCAAGGGTCACATCGTACCCGTCAAAATGTGAGTTCGTTTCGTAATAATACAGCCGCTTAATGAGTCGGTCGGCTTCGTCGGGTGTCATACCTCGGGTTCCTTTCGTTATGGATGGCAACTACATCACACCTACGATTTCCGCCAGGTGGTTGTACAACAGATCATAGGCATGGCATGTGCGAAGTACTTCAGGTCCTTCGGAACGGTTTATACCGACCAACTGGACAACGGACTCCTTCACGCCAAGACTTGTTTCGGTTCCGTACCATAGTGCCATTTCATCGCCACAGTAGTTCTGAACAATCTCCTTGACTCGATTGACCAGGGTCTCAATCCGTGCGTCCATGAGTAGCATTTTCGGAAGGTCTAATCCGTTACTACCGTCGCCATATTTCTCAATAGCCACGTCTCTTTCCGCGTCGCGATTCTCGAGGTCAGCCATAGTGACACAAGCAAACAGCTTGTTGTCATCGTGCATTTTGTATTGCGTCCTTAATTCACCGGGTTTATCTGATCGTGAAATCTCTTGTTCTGCAAAATCTAGTAATTTGCACGCCAGCACCGCTATCAACCTGTCTCGGTCCGTCGCGGCTTTTGGCGCTCCGTTCTCGTCGTTTGCCTCGATTTGCATCATGTGGTGCACGAAGTCGGCGGCCAACTCCAAGGCGCGGCGATCGCGTCCCTTGCTGGTGGCGATGGCTTCGTCGAGGTCGAAGTTGGACGACAACATATCGATACTCGTTGTTCTCCCCGACCTAGAAGGCAAGACTTCGGTTGTCGTTCGTTGTAGATTACAACCACTGTCAATTGCACGTCTGAGTTCTGCCAATTTTTCTCCGCTCAATGCCTCCGCCTCACCTGCATCGCTCGCATCTTTTTCGAGTTCATAGAGCGATTCCATGACATGCTTGTGTCGTATCTGCCATGTGATCTTATCCCAAGCAGCGATTTCCTTGTGCGTCGCATTTAGCCCAGGTGGAAGGAACCCCAAGGCTTCCGCTTCTTTCGCAACTCGCTTGTCCCAGTCGGCTCGTGATTCAGTGCCACCTGCATCCGGTGTTTTTTGGTCGTTTTTCATCTTGTCTCCCGTCTAGGTTTGCGTTCAGTGGCTACCACTGTAGCCTGGAAACTCATTGTGATCATCGAACCGCATTGTGGTGCCGTTCCACTCGAGCTTAATCTTGCCAGTCGGTGCATGCCGATGTTTTGCTACGATCAGCTCGGCATCGGTCGCTGATTTACTTTCCCGATAAATGAATAGCACCGCGTCCGCGTCCTGCTCGAGTGATCCAGACTCCGCCAGGTGATGCAATTGGGGACGCTCGAACTTGGTGGACTCCCGATTCAGTTGCGACAACGCCAGAATTGGCACGTCCAGTTCCTTGGCAAGTGATTTCAGCTCACGCGATATGTGGCTAACCTGCTCGTGCCGCTTCACGCGTTTGTCGGTCGCTTCAGCGATCTGGAGGTAGTCAACCACAATCAATCGCAATGGTCGGTGCGCGGCCTCTCGCTTCGCCATGGCGCGTATTTTCTCGACGGTGGCCCGCGGTGGATCCAGAACCAGAAGCGGATCGTTAGCGATGTTATCGCGTGCTGTTTCTAGCCGGCCGAATTCGGCAAGACCCGTGCCGCCAGTTCGAAGGAGCTTCGAATCGACGTCGGCGTTTGAACAGAGTAGCCGGCTGATCAACTCGCGGTCCTTCATCTCCAGACTCACAAATAGCACGCCACGGCCACGGCTCGCGGTGTAGCTGGCGACCTGCATTGCTAGTGCCGTTTTGCCCATCGAGGTTCGAGCCGCAAGTACGATCAGTTCACCCGGCATCCACCCGCCAACCTGCTCATCTAATGCCGGGATTCCGAACATCAAGGCAGACTTTTCTTTGCGTGGCTTCTTCAGGTCCTCGAGTATTTCATTTGCGATATCAACGGCGAGCCTTGCGCGGTTAGTCTCGCTTTGATGAATCATTGCAATACGAGCGCTCAGCCAATGCGCGATCTCCTCCGGATCTGACGCACAATCATCGACCTTCGCCGCCAGCTCGATCGCGACCCCCTTCTCGTACCGCAGAATTGCCCCACGTTTGATCAGCTTGGCGTAGTGCGTGGCATTGCTGGCGACCCCCTCGGTGGCCAGGCGAGCCACGAAGCCAATACCGCTGACGCAATCCGGTACGCCTTGAATCTTCAGCTCGGTTGCCAATACCTTTGGGTCGGCAAGCGGAATGCCTGCCTCCCGGGCGACGCACATCGCTTCGTAGAACTGGCCGAAGCCTGGGTCGGCGAAGTCATCGCCCGATATCTCTGGCGCCACCAGGTCAATGGCTCGAGGGTCCAGGATCAGCGCACCAAGTAATCCGCGTTCAATGTCAACTGTTTCCATGGGATTAATCCTTTCCGTACTCGGGGTAATCCTCGTCCACAGGCGCCAATGGTCCATGTGCCTGCCCGTTGCTGTTCGCCCGGTTTTTCCACGTTCGCACTGCGGCTCGCCAGTCCTTCATCAGGTTTCCGCTCTTGAGTTTCCAGCCGGCTTGGGTGTAGTAATCAATGAAGTGTTGACCCTTCACATCAAAGTCGATGGTCTTTCCGTACTCAGTGACTTCCTTGGGGGTGGGTGGCGTGAAACGCCCTCTCTCTTTCTTGGTCTTCTTGGTCTTCTTCTTGTGTGTGTCAGCCTCCGTGTCAGCCTCCGTGTCAGCCTCCGTGTCACTTTTTGATACGCTGCCTGATACGCTGCCCTGATATTTTTCCCAGTTGGGTACCGTCACAACGGTGAATCTGCTGGTCGGCGTGAGTGTGATACACTCCAATTTCTCAAGCAGTTGCAGGCGTC
>CAZSOG010000289.1:0-6596 GCA_964607555.1 uncultured Pirellulaceae bacterium
CCGGATACCGACAAGCCTAGCATTGACAAAACAACCGCAAAAAAAGTGGCGCTGTCCAAGTAGGGACGTGGAGCGAAATCAGACTCCGATTCAGGTCCGGCTCGGCAAGCCGGACCTACTTGGGTTGTGTGCCGCCCACATTAGTTCTCGGTGATTCGGCTTGGGGGGAAGATAAGAAACAATGAACATGCAATCCACGCTCCGGGTCCTTGTTTGCCTGGCCGTCACCGGCGGCACGCTTGGGGGAGCTGAACCGGAGCCGACCCAGCAGGAACTGATCCAACGCTTGCAACGGGCGGAACAGCGTATCCAGACGCTCGAGGCACGCACCGGGAATCCACTGGCGACGCCAACTTCGCTGGTCGGTGCGCCCGCCGATGATTTGGACTCAATTGCCGGCCGCTTGGCCGGTCTTGAGCAAGCTTGGCAGAAAATGGTTGCGGAGAAGGAAGCAGCCAAGAAGTTTACGACATTCAAGCCAGGTGGGCGCATCCATTTTGATTACTGGAGCTTCCCGCATACGAATGACGGGATTGACTATTTCGAGCATCCCGTGACCGGTGCCGACCCGGACGCGCGGCTCATGTTTCGCCGGATCCGCCTTTTTTTCAAAGGTGACATCGGCGACTCGATGCTGTGGAAAACCCAGATCGACTTCAACAACCCGGGGATACCAGAATACAAGGACGTTTACATTGGGTTCAAGAATCTGCCGCACAACCAGCAGCTCCTGATCGGTAACCAGAAGCGGCCGCTCGGTATGGACCATCTCAACAGCAGTCGCTTTAACGTGTTTCTGGAACGCCCGCTGGTCGTGGAGGCGTTTAACGAAGACGCGCGGCGTATTGGTATCGCCATGTACGGCTACACGGACGACGAGGTATACCATTGGCGTTATGGACTATATAACCTCGAGAATACATCGACGACGGGGCGCTACATTGGCGACCCGCTGCAGATGAGTCTCAACGGTCGGCTGTCGAGCAGTCCCTGGTATGACGAGTCGTGTGATGGCCGCAATTACTTCCACTGGGCGATATCAGGGATGCTGGCGCGTCCCGATGGGGCAATCGACGCGTTGGATAATCACGTGAACCAAGGCCGTTTTCGCACGCGTGCTGAAACGCGTTCGTCCAGTCGATGGATCAACACGGGGCGGATCGCGGGCGCGCACTGGTACGAAGTGTTCGGTCTGGAATCGATGTTGAATCTCGGTCCCTTGCAAGTCACGACCGAGTACCAGAATACCTGGCTCCAACGTGACAATCACACGGCGGGGACGGGGCCGGACGTGCACTTCCATGGTGCCTATGTCTTCGTGGCGTACACGCTGACTGGTGAGCACGTACCATACGAACGGACGCACGGGACGATCGGTCGCCTGGAGCCGTTCGAGAACTTCTACTTGTTCAACCGCTGCAAGGGTGGTTGGGGAGCATGGCAGGTCGCGTTTCGGTATTCGTACCTCGATCTGACGGACGCGGATATCCGCGGCGGTATCGAGCACGACGCGACGTTCGCGTTGAATTGGTATTGGACTCCCCACTCCAAGGTGCAATTCAACGTGATCTACGGAGATATCGAGCAACATGTGCCGGTGGCCGGTTTCACGAGCGGTGATTTTCTGAACATGGGGCTGCGGTTCGCCGCCGACTTCTAGGAACCCGCCCCAAAACCTGGTTTCAAAACCCGTACGATGGACGTCCACGTCGGTCGAAGCGGCGGGTAGACTCGCTGCCGCGGCGGTTCTGTGACAGCCTCGAACTGCGATAACCGTCACATGCCGGGTTTCCGAGCGTGTTGACCCGGCGCGGTTCCGCGTTTGGGAATGTCAAAGTTGCGGGCGCCATGATAGAATGAACACATTGACTTACATTTGCTCCACGCATGCATGGGACTCCCGAGAAAATGATGGGTGATTGGACTCCTGATTCCTGGCGGAAGAAGCCGGCGGCACAACAAGTGACCTACCGTGACGCGGCGCGCCTGCGGCAGGTTCTCGCCGAACTGGGAAGTTTGCCGCCGCTGGTTACAAGCTGGGAGGTGGAGACGCTGAAATCAGAACTGGCCGCGGCCGCACGCGGCACGCAGTTCTTGCTGCAGGGCGGAGATTGCTCGGAGAACTTCGAGCATTGCTGCCCGACGTCGATTGCCAATAAGCTCAAGATTCTGCTCAAGATGAGCATTGTCCTTGTGCACGGATCGGGACGCGGTGTTGTTCGCGTGGGCCGGTTCGCGGGCCAGTATGCCAAGCCACGCTCGTCGGACACCGAGACGCGCGATGGGGTCACGTTGCCGAGCTTTCGTGGCAATCTGGTGAATTGGCGTGAATTCACGCCCGAAGCGCGGGAGCCCGACCCGGACCTGCTGCTGCGCGCCTACGAACGGTCCGCGTTAACCATCAACTTCATCCGTGGCCTGGTCGACGGGGGGTTCGCCGACATGCACCATCCCGAGTTCTGGGATCTTGGATTCGTCGAACATTCGCCGCAACAGGACGCATACCGCCGCATCATCAGCACGATCGCTGACGCGGTGAATTTCCTTGAAACGGTCGGCGGCCGGTCGCTGAGCGAGCTGCATCGGATCGATTTCTATACGAGTCACGAGGGACTCCACCTCCCGTACGAACAAGCGCAAACTCGTCAGGTGCCGCGCCGCGTCGGCTGGTATAATCTGGGCACCCACATGCCTTGGATCGGTGATCGAACGCGCAGCCTCGATGGGGCCCACGTCGAGTACTTCCGCGGAATATCGAATCCGATCGGTGTGAAGGTCGGGCCATCGATGACACCCGATGAACTGATCCGTTTAATCGAAATCCTGAATCCCGATGACGAACCGGGCCGTCTGACGCTCATTCATCGATTTGGTGCCGCCAAGGTCGCGGACCACCTACCCGCATTGATCGAGGCGGTCCAATCGCGTGGGGCGTCGGTTGTGTGGTGTTGCGATCCCATGCACGGGAATACCACGGTGGCTCAGTGCGGTCTGAAAACACGCAGCTTCGACGATGTATTGAGCGAGCTGAATCAGGCGCTGGATATGCATGCCGAGCTGGGCTCACACCTTGGTGGAGTGCATTTCGAGTTGACGGGCGAAAATGTCACCGAGTGCATTGGCGGCGCGCGGGGGTTAACCGAGTCGGATCTAACGGAACACTACGAAACGGACGTTGATCCACGCCTGAACTACGAACAGGCACTCGAAATGGCCCTCTCGATCGCGCGCCGCATGAGCCGCGCGCGAAGGAACCTCTGACGGGCGCGCACGCCCATGGCCCAGCATTCCGAGCCGGGCCGGTCTTCAGCACGTGCACCGGTAGGATGCTGGACCCGCTTATTGCGTAAGCGCCGGCACGCCCGAATGTGCTATTTCAGGTCGCCACGCCGTTGTTGCTCGTCCGGACGCGTATCGATCCGTTCGACATGCTGCGCGGTGAGGAACCGGGGTCCGCCGGCGGTCATCGCGATCGTCAGAATGTGGCACGTCTTGACCAACATTTCCGTAATATTGATCACTTGTTCCGCCGTGCTGCCGAGCGCGATCACGCCGTGGTTTTCCATCAGGATCACGCGTGGCACGCGTCCCCTGCGATACAGGTGTTCTTCCAGCTGTTCGCGCACCGATCGGGCGAGTGGCAAGCCAGGGTCCGCGTATGGAATATAGACATAGTCGGTGCCTAACAGGACGATTTGATCGGGAAACAACGACCCTTCGAAAATTGCGCGGCTGTTCTCACTGGATAGCAGCCCAACGGTGGCGGTCGGGTGCGTGTGACCGACAAAAACAACATTGTCCAACTGCAAGCACATCGCGTGCAAGAATGTCTCGATCGATGGTACCCGCCCGCCTTCGATGGTGGCCGACCGCAGCACTTCGCCCACTTCGGCGTCTGTCAGGCTGGGGTTATCGAGCGCTTCGAGGATCGGCCGAAAACCAACACGCACGAACGTGGACCGGTCAGCATACTCCAAACGCGTGCCGGACGCTTTCACCCAAAACGACGCGTCGTCGGCACGCGTCGATGTGTTGCCTTCTCCCAAGATGACTAAGTCCCGTTCGGGTTGACCGAGGATCCGGGACATTGCCATCAAGTCGTCCAGTTGGTCAGTCATCGATAATCTCCAGAACTCGTTGTCCAACGTCGGGTGTCGCCGACAGGAATTGTTTGGCGATACGACGCATCTGTTCCGGGTCACGTCCCTCGAAACGAAATGTCATCGCCGGCTCGGTGATCGACGCGCGCGCCAACGCCCAGCCGCGGTCTTCGTATTCGGCACGGACGCCGTCAATCCGAACCACCCAGCCGCCACATGTGGCCGCGATGTGATCGAGAACGGCATGCGTATCACCCAAAAATGGAATTCTAATATCCGGCGAAATGGCCGGCCATCCGATCGAAACGCACAGATCCGCGAGCGCGAGTTGCCGCGAACGCAGCAGGTCCAGGACAACCAGGGCGGTGAAAAGACCGTCATCACCTCCGGATAACTTGTCCCAAAAATGATGCCCGCTTGCCTCCACACCGAGCTGCGCGCCGTGCTGCAGCATGGCCGATTTGATAAAACCGTAGCCGCTCGGTTGCATAAGCGCGCGGCCACCTACCGCTTCCACCGCCCGTGCGACGATCGACGCGCATTTCAAATCGTACACCACTGTGGGCCGCTGATGGAGTTGCCGTACCAGTAAGACCGCGACCTGCTCGGGACGCGCTATGCGACCGGCACCGTCGACGAAGATCACCCGATCACCGTCACCGTCCAACGCGATCCCGGCGTCGGCTCCCAGACGCTTCACTTCAAGGACCAGCGATTCCAAGTTCGCGTCGCGCGCCGGGTTCGGTTCCATGCGTTTGAAATCAGGAACGATTTCATTACGCAGCGCGGATACACGAAAACCGTGTGACTCGAGCGCGCGCGGTGCCAATCGAGAGCACGCACCGTACATCGTGTCAACAACGACGTGAAGTGCCGGTGGCGTGGTCGGCGATTCCGTACTCATCTGGCGCGCCAACCAACGCTCGTAATCCGGGAGAACGTGTTGCGTCCGCGCGTGGCCGGATTGACCGTAGCTCGGCTCGTGCGCCATGACCTGCTGCAATTCGATGACCAGTTCAGGCACGGCCGGCTGGTTGGCGACCATGAATTTAACCCCATTATATTCCGCGGGGTTGTGTGAGGCCGTCACGATCGCGACACTGCCACAGTTGGCCTGCCGTGCGGCGAAATAGACCACGGGAGTCGGCAGCTGACCAACGTCTCGGACATCGACGCCGGATTTCAGCAGCCCGTCGATCAATGCGCTCTTAAGCTCCTGTGTCGAATGACGGTAATCGCCACCAACATAGATCGTTCGCTCGTCCCGATCGTATACCATCTTCCCCAACGATCGACCGATGCGGTGTGCATCGTCCGCATTCCACTGCTGGGGAACGGTTCCGCGTATATCACAGGATTTAAAGATCGTCACTGACGTCGTGTCTCCCGGCCTACGTTCCATCTCGACGGTGCGACTTCGCACGTGGTCATTGTAACGCAAAATGAGCGGTCGGCGGTAATCAAGTCGCATCTTCTCGCCTGGCGATGTAGCCGTGGTCGGCCAGCGCTTGTCGAAACCGATGATACATCTCATCGTAAGCCGGCAGCAGGTTCGATTCGGGCTCGATCTCCCGTCCCGCGCGAACGATGCTGCCGGCCGCCGCTGAAAAACTGCCGAGATGTGGCAATGCGGCGAGCAACGCGGCGCCGACCGCACACTCGGGATAACGGGGCACCGCATAGACGCGTTGGTTCACGGTGGCACGAATTCGCAGCCAAAGATCCGCCGCAGTCGCGCCGCCCGTGGCGTAAATCGTCGGTCCAATCGGCAATCCAAGCTGTTCAATCCGTTCGATGCCCAGTCGTTCGAGAAACGCTACGGCTTCGAGTCCGGCGGCAAATCGTCGTGCCGGATTCGCTATTTGCTCCAGGCCGAACCCGGCCGCGTCCGCGCGGCGGAACGGAAACCGCTCGCCCGTTTTTACCAGTGGGTACACGATATCTCCGGTCGGTATCAACCGCGCGGCAAGACGCTCCAGCTCATTCAGGTCGATTCCGGCCATGTAGTGCTCGACCCACTCCGCGCCGGTACTCGATGCCGCGCCGGGAAGATAACCGCCCGCCGGATGGCGGTGATTGTAAATCACGCCGTCCGGGTCCGCGAGCGGTTGCGACGCGATGGCCTTGAAGACCAGCGTCGTGCCAAGCGTCACGTTGAGATCACCCGACTTGGCCGCGCCCGAGGCCAGGCAGCCGGCCGTACCGTCCGTACACCCGGCGACCACCGGAAGACCAGCCGGAAGGCCGGTCACACCGGCGGCCCCGGCCGTGATCGTGCCGATCGGGGTGCCTGGCAGTACGATTTCCGGCAATCGCTCCAGTGGTATCCCCAACCGTTCGATCTGGTCCGGCCATGCCAAACGTCCGGGATCGGCACCTGTCTTCAACGCGGTCGAAATATCCGTCACGTCGTACCGGTCGCACAGCATGCCGACGATCCAGTCCGTCTGATGAACCACTCGGTGACACTGCCGCCAGACGTCCGGTGACTGGCTG
>CAZSOG010000290.1:0-6590 GCA_964607555.1 uncultured Pirellulaceae bacterium
CCTCGAAGGTGTGGAACAGGCCCAGGTAGTGGCCGACCTCATGGGTCGCGGTGTCGCCCAGGTTGTACGGGGTCGCCGACCCTCCCGGCAACGAGGAGTACAGCAGAACGACCCCGTGCATGCTGCTGGACTCGCGGAAGTCGGAGGGGAAGTAGGCGTAGCCAAGCACCCCCTGTGCCGGGCGGCAGGTGTAGATGTTCAGCGTGTGGGCCGGATCCACGGCATGGCGGCGCTTGAATTTGCGTTCCTGCCGGGTGCTGAGGCACTTGCGCGCGAAGTGGCCGTTGTTGTAGCGACGGATCTCCTGCAAGGAGAAGCGGAAGCCGTGGACTCCGTAGGCGGCGTTCAGGACGTCGATCTGGCGCTTGACCTGCGAGTCGCCGACATCGAAACGGCCACGGCGATTGCGGACGACGTGGAACACGACCGGGATGGTGATTCTCGCGCCGCGGTGCTCGGTGCCGTGGCGGCGCACGAAATCACGCGTGGCGTTGGAGATCAACGTGCGCTCCAACGCGCTCGGGTCGCGGGTGGCACAACGGACGCCGAGTTGCATCTGCTGCGCCTCGTCGCGGAAGGTGATGTCCGGCTCCAGGCTGTCGCGGTCGATCCGCGCCGCCAAGCTCACAGACGAGGAGCGTGACTGCGAGACGACGGCCTGCGACGAGGCGGTTCCCGCCGAGAGCGCGATCGTGATCGCGGTCAGCATCATCGGCAATATGTGGCGCACCGTGTTCCTCCTGGCCCAGCGGGCCTCGGTTGTGGGACTCTCTCCCTAGTACGCGCAGGCTGGGCATGCGATGGCTCATGGAATCTTGTTGCCGAGATCGGCACGGGAAGGGAAGTGTGGAGGCGGGACCGCCGGGAGTAACCGAGCTGTTGCTGCAATGGGGCGGCGGTAGTGCGGCCGCCCGGGAGCGGTTGCCACTGCGTGATGAGTTACGGACACATCGGCGCGGACCTGATCGCGCTGGCGTCGATCTTGCGGATCCCCGTCTATATGCACAACGTCCCGGAAACCGAAGTCTTCCGGCCGAGCGCCTGGAGTGTCTTCGGAACCGCGAATCTGGAAGGCGCGGACTTCCGTGCCTGCGCGAATTTCGGACCCCTGTATGGGTAAAACATTGGACTGTTGGAGCCGGTTGGGTCCGTACGTACGGCTTGCCTGTTTAAAAACCAGGAAAATGAGCAGGTCGGACGTACTGGGTTGTTGCGGATTTGTTGCGCATTGGTAACGGTTGAGCCGAGCCGGACCCAGGAATTTCCGGCACCTTTGAGGCAATGCGTGTCCGCCGAATTGTGACTGGGTACGCGTCCCGCACCATCTCCTTACGCTGACGGCGTTACACAAAGATAATCGGTAGCCGTTCACGACATCTACTATCAGGGAACACTAATCTTCACTGATCAACACTAATGATACCGCCCCAGAGAGCCTGCAACACTCAACATAAATCCGGCAGGTCGTAGAAAAATCGAAGGCAATTCAAGATGAGGTTTTCCGATATTAGCGAGGATTAGCGTCGATGAGTGTTCCTTCTCTCCCAGTCCACGAACAGCGACCTAATTTCTTATTTCTTATTTCTTATTTCTTATTTCTTATTTTTGATTTCTAATTTCTTATTTGCTTTCGACCATCAGCGTCACCGGTCCGTCGTTCACGAGTGCCACGTCCATGTGCGCGCGGAATCGACCGGTTGCCGTGTCGACGCCCAGGTGCCGTACCGTGTCGACGAAATACTCGTAAAGATCCTGGGCCAACTCGGGCGGCGCGGCGTGCACGAAACTGGGACGCCGCCCCTTGCGGCAATCGCCCCACAACGTGAATTGACTGACCACCAGCATCGCGCCACGCACGTCAGCCAGCGATCGATTCATTTTGCCCTGGTCATCCTCGAAGATTCGCAACTCGATCAGTTTCTTGGCCAGATACTCCGCATCGCGCCGCGTGTCGCCATGTCCGACACCAAGCAACACGACGAGCCCGTTGCCGATACGACCAATGACCTCGCCCGCCACGGTCACACTAGCTTCGTGAACACGCTGGATGCAGGCTTTCATGTTGATTCCATCCCAAGGCCAAGAATAAAATGAACACAGCGGTTCCAGATGGACGACGATCGCCCGCGCCCGCTCATTGCCAACGCAGTTGATCTTTGCATTGCACCAGCCGCGCGGCGACTCGAATCGCCTCGATCATGCCCTCGCATCGCGCGGGTTGTTTCCAGGCAAGATCGAACGCGGTCCCGTGGGCCACGCTCGTGCGAACGATGGGCAATCCGAGCGTGACGTTGACGGCGCGGTACATTCCGAGCAGCTTCAGCGCGATGTGCCCCTGGTCATGATACATGGCGACCACACCGTCGAATCGTCCCTCGGCTGCTTGCGCGAACAGCGTATCCGCTGGCAGCGGCCCCTCGAGCGCCAGTCCTTCCCCCTGCCCTTGCTCGACGGCCGGGCGAATCACTTGAGTCTCCTCGTCACCGAACAGGCCGTGTTCGCCCCCGTGCGGGTTCAGCGCGCAGACGCCGATCCGGGCGGATTCGGTATGTGCCTGCGCGTCGAGCAATCCGTTCATGACCACGTGGGCGAGTCGCGCCGTCTGGACAATGCGTGGTACCGTCAGTTGCGCGAACACATCGTGCATTGCGGTGTGCAGCGTGACATGCGCGACGCCCAGGCCGACGCGCCCCGCGACGTTCACTCCGGGGCTCAAGTACAGCATCATGGCCACATGCGACACAGCACACAGTTCAGCCAACAGCTCGGTATGGCCGGGATAGTCATGACCGGCGGCGACCAGTGCCGCCTTGTTCAGCGGTGCCGTCGTGATCGCGTCGACTTCCTCCGCCATCGCCAATCGGCCAGCGTAGGTAATCGCATCATAGGCTGCCTGCCCGCCGCGCGCATCCACTTGCCCGGGCCGCACTTGCAAGACGCCATCGTCGCTGCACGGGATACAGGGCATGCGTCGCGCCGAGCAGCGGGCTTGCTCGGGCGAGTCGATTTCCACCACCGTGATATCCGCCCCGACGTGTTGAATCGCACGCCGCATCCATTCGGGATGGCCAATCACGACCGCTCGACATTGATCGTGCAGATCCTCCCGGCTCCAGGCGGCGGCGATGATTTCGGGACCGATCCCCGCCGGGTCCCCCATTGTAATGGCAATCAGTGGTTTCATGCCGTTATTCTACTCAACCACGGTCGCGGCCGAAAGCAGGCGGCGGGGCTACCCGCCGCGCCGCCAGACAAATAAAATGCTGTCCCACGACTCGGTTACCAAGATGTACGATGGACGTCTACGTCCGTCGAAGAAGCGGACAACCGCTCCACCACAGCCGTTTTAGATTCTTAGGTTGCAGGATGCGCGCACTGTGCGCGCATGTTTCCAAGCGAACGACGGGAGCGCGACCGAAGGAGGGCGTACTCCCTTGTGGGTTGCGGGCCTCCCGCATTACGATAGGCTTCAAACGACAAGACAAGACCATGGATCTCACGCATGCCGTACCAATCTAATTCCAACACGTGCATCGTCTTTCTCGTGCGCCACGGCGCGACGCTGAACAACCTGGCGGATCCGCCCAAGATCCAGGGGCATGGAAGTGACATAGACTTGTCTGATGAGGGCAAGCGACAAGCTTCGCGGACGGCCGAACTGCTGCGTAACCAGCCACTCGCGGCCGTTTTTTCCAGTCCGCTGCGACGTGCCTATCAAACAGCAACCATCATTGGCCGGCCGCACCAACTGGAGCCCGCCAGGGTCGCGGACCTGCGTGAAGTTGACGTCGGTCGCTGGGAAGGCCAATCATGGCGCGAGATCGAGCGTGCCGAACCGGATGCCCACGCGCGGTTTGTAACCGATCCAGCGACGTACGGCTACGCCGGCGGTGAGAATCTGACGCAGCTGTTGACGCGCGTCCGGCCGGCCATCGAGCAGCTTATGGCAGCGCATCTCGGCCAGTGCCTGTTGGTCGTCGGCCATAATGTGGTAAATCGTGTGCTTCTGGCGACTTACATGCAAGTCCCGCTGGCCCTCGCACGTGGCATCCACCAGGACAACTGTGGCGTGAACGTCCTCCGCTATCGGGCCGGTCAGGTCAAGCTGCTCACGGCCAACAGCGCGTTCCACCTGCATGCCGCCGGACAACACCCAGCGTGAGCCTGGCCTCGATTCATTGGTGGGTGGCGGGTGGCGAGCTGGCCGCGCGCAATTGTGCGATGAACTGATTGGTCTGGTCCTTCACTTCTTGGCTACCCGGTCGATAGTCGAAGTCCGCGGGCGATAGATCGGGCCGCAAACGCACTTCGAACAGCTCGAGGGTTGCGATTGCCCTACGTTGGGGGGGCGCGGACTTCGGCTGGTCCTTATCGGGCGGCAGGAGGCGATAGTAGGACACGCTATAGGGAAACAGGGGGACCACGCGGTCCCGTCCCAGGATCAAGGACACGCCGTGCGGCAGTGGTTCGGGCAAGCGGCGGAGGGCAGCAAGATCATCTGACCGGATCGTTGCGGCGTGATCGGGCATCAGCCGGGTCAAAACGTCTGCCTTCCAGTGCCCATCGATTCTCCAGACCGGCAGATGGCCGATCACTTTGGGCTGTGCCGGGCCGAAAGTGAAGTCCTCGGCCAAGCGTGCCAGCAATTTAGGCATCCCGCCGAGTGCCATCCAGTATGTGGGCGGTGGCGGTGTCGGCAATTTGCTGGCGGCGTCGCGCAGGCGTCTCAGATTGACACGCGTCAGGCTCTTGCGATGCGGCAAATCGGTCCGAATCCAGAGAATCTGCCCATCGCTGATCTGCTGCAGACTGGTCACCTGTTGGCCCATTTGCAGCTTGAGGTCAAGCCGCAGGAGGAGCTGCGGGCCCTGCACCCACTGCAAATAGTTGCCGGATCCAACCAGATGTTGTCCAAAGATATCGACGCGCTGCCGTGTCTTGGCTTGGATGCCAGGCAGGGCAAGCAACTGGCTTGCGGCCTGGTTCACCAAAATTCCTCCATCCGGGGGAGGTCCGGGATCGGCGGCCGATTCGGGCGGATCCGAAACTGACACATTTGTCGTAAGTCGTTTTTTGGCAGTATCTTGCGGAACGTGATTCGTCACGATCGCAGCGAGAATTGTGATCGCCAGGCCGGCTGACAGTATGGGCAACGTGTGATTCATGGTCGGGTTATGTTGGTTTTGCCAAAGAATCTTGTTGTATCACGCCGATCAAAATCCCACGGAGACGTTTTTCCCGCACCGCTTGCGCGGGATGCCCCAGCGGCCGCGAGGCCGGGGAACCGACGTGGCCGAGCCATTCTAGAGTGGCTTGGCAGGTCGTGTCCACGGCAATCCGCGGAGGATCGGTCGCGGCCGGGCTGTGGAATCCGTCGTCGCCCACAATTTCCGTTCTGACCGCCAAGGAGTCAACTGCAGCTTGTGCTTTTGTACTCGTCGTCACGAGGGCACGGGCACCGCGTAGGGGGGGACATTATGAAACTCAGTGTGTCGTATTGCATCACGCTCATTGCCGTCGCCGTGTTGGCGGTGGGATGTGCACACAATCATTCCTACAACCTGCCACCGGCCCAGCAGCTCATGGAGCCAGGGCCTGGCGTGGGGGGACCTGGTCCAGGTGTTCTGGCACCAGCACCCGTGTCGCCGTCCGGAGCGTGGGGCATCGGTCCAATGACCGCGCCCACGGTCCAATTGTTGTTCAACAAACCGGAGGGCATGGTCATCACATGGGACGTCGGTGGTGTTGGGATGTTTGATTCCCAGCCGCTGGTCGTGCCGGGCCGCGCGACGTTTGGGCAAGGCGGCATTTACCGCCTGAAAGTCACCAACATCAAGGGACGTGAAGGAGTCGAGTTGTATCCGACGCTGGAAGTTGGACCGGTCACGCCGCGCACGGAAGCCTATTTGGCTCACAACGCGATCCCGATCCAGCTGACCGAAGAGGATTTCGATCAGGTCCAGGCAGGTAATTTCGTGACCAAGGTCATCTACCTGCCGGATCCCGAATTCCAGGAGTTGGCGTTGGCCGGTGTCGAGACTCTGGTCAGCACACGGCTGGACCCGGGCATCGACCCGATCGTGGAAGCGGACCGACGCGGCTCGATCCTGGCGATCGCGCGGGTCGGCAACAAGGACCTCGAGGTACCGGGAGCGCAAGTCAAGGGCGGCGGCGCCGTGATGGGTGGCGTGCTGCCGGTCGCGGCGATCGGCCCGATGCCGGGTACCGCATATGGTCCGGGCATGGGAATGCCGGGCGCGCCGGGCACGGTGCTTCCCTATGGCAACGTCCCGTCGCACTTGTCGGGTGTCACGACCCCGCAGTGGGGAATGCCGATGAGCGGCACGCCGATCGGACTGCCGGGCCCACCGCATGTTCCGCTGGGAGTACCCGCCGGTTTGACCAGCCACGTGATCCACAACCGCACGCCGATGAACATTCCACAGCCAGTCCACAATTTCAAAGTGAACGTCCGGCGGCAGCCTGGGTACAGCTATCCCAAGCCGCCCACTCGGATGCGGATTCATGAACAGAGCATTTATCCGCCACTTCGCTATGGGCAACCACACGAGAGCGCCCATCAGCAGATT
>CAZSOG010000291.1:0-6584 GCA_964607555.1 uncultured Pirellulaceae bacterium
AGAAGGAATCCCTCACGCGTCCCACTCACACGCCCCCCCTCGCCACCGAGCTTGCCTCGGTGGAAAACCGTTTAGACGCACAAACGTAGTGCCAGACACCCTGAGTTCGGGCGGCATTCTGAAAATCAGGGTGCCTGCTTTTTCATCTTCTGTTTTTTCATCTTTTTCATAACGGGCGCGCCACGAAACAAGGGCGTACTCCCTTTTGGGTTGCGGGCGCAGCCCGCATTTAGCCGATCGTGTCGGGATTTTGAATGCTGGCGGGAAACTGGTATGATGTGGGGCAGTTCCAGTTGCGTATGGCGCGACGGGACTGAGACCCATTGGCAGCGTTTATCCACTGATTCATGGGAGCAGGAACCGATGGCCCGGAACATCATCTTTTTGTCCATTCCCGGCTTGCGCCACCAGGATCTCCAGCACATGCCGCATCTGGCAACCCTGGCAGCGCACCAGGCGACGCTGATTCCGAGCTTTCCCTGCGTCACGTGGCCGGTGCAGACGAATATGCTGACCGGAAAACTACCGGCCGAACATGGCGTGGTAGCCAACGGATTCTACTGGCGTGACACGCGCGAAGTCGAAATGTGGACGGCATGGAATGAGCGCATCGAGGCCCCTCAGATTTGGGACCTTTTACACGATTCCGACCCCGAGCTCACATCGGCCGTTTGGTTCCCCATGCTCAGCAAGGGGTGTGGCGCGGATTATGTGTGCATGCCCGCCCCGGTCCATAATCCCGATGGATCGGAGTCATTGTGGTGCTACACGAAACCGACCGAATTGTACGGTGAGCTGCGCGACGCGCTCGGGCATTTCCCACTGCAGAAATTCTGGGGACCGCTGGCGGGTATCGAGTCATCCGCGTGGATTGGCGCGTCGGCGGTGGTCGCGGCCCGCCGGTTTCGTCCGCGGTTTTTCTATATCTACCTGCCACATCTCGATTATGCCGCGCAACGGCACGGTCCGAACAGTGCCGAGGCGAATCAGGCGCTCGGCGAAATCGACGGGGTCATTGGACAGCTGGCCACGGCCATGCCCGGCGCGTATCCGGGCGCGCCCCCCAGTTGGATCGCCGCGACGGAATACGTGATCCAGGAAGTGAGCCATGTCGCCTACCCCAATCGCATCTTGCGTGAAGCCGGCATGCTGCGCGTTGGCCAGGCGGAGGGCAAGGAATTGATTGATTTTCAAGCGAGTGATGCATGGGTCCTGGTTGACCATCAGGTAGGGCACGTTTTCGTGCGTGATTCCGACCCGGCAACGATCGTGCGCGTCGCCGATTTGTTCGCCAGCCAAGCGGGGATCGCCGAGGTCCTTGCCGGTTCGCAGCGCGCGAAATACGCGCTGGACCATATCCATTCGGGCGATGTGGTTCTCGTTTCCGAAGAAACGAGCTGGCAAGCGTATTACTGGTGGTTCGACGATCTGGCCGCGCCCGCGTTTGCACGCACCGTCGACATTCATCGCAAGCCCGGTTACGACCCGGTCGAACTATTTTTTGATCCCGGAACAAACGGGATTCCACTCACGCCGCAACGGGTGTGTGGCAGCCACGGTGCGCCGGCGGTAAAACCCGCACAGCAGGGTGTTCTGTTAGCCTCCGACCCGACCCTGCTCAAGACCGATTCGTTACGCGACATTGACGTGGCCGACCTGATTCTGAGCCAGTTTCGGCGCGAATCCGGCTGACGCCTTCGCGCGGCGCATTCCGCATGTGCGGCACCATCGGATGACACCACGGCATCGGTTTAACCGGCAACCACGGCCTCGCGGTCCAGGAAAAACGGGCGGTCTCTTCGTTTTGCGTCGAGTATTCGCGGCGTGCGGGTCGATCCAGAGACTGAGAAGGTGTAGCAAGATCGGGCGTGCAGCCCCTGCAGGAGGTTCGTGTTTGTCCGTCGAGGCAGCAAACGTTCGCACGCCCACTCAAACCGTTTTCATGTAGTCGCCAAGTGGTCACGTGTTTCGTGGCAGGTCATCGGCGCGGGCAGGTGAAACGACTCGATGGCAGGAGCCGTACGCAACGTGAATAATTCCGCAAAAAAGACGCTTGAGTTCCTTGGGCGCACGACGAACGAGTCAGCCGTGCCCGTCCTCTTGGCAGGGCTCCAGTCCTCCGCCGCGGAGATTCAAGACGAGGCGCTGATCAGACTGCTGAGGCGGCGCAACGGGTCCGGTCAAGGCGCGCTGATTCGCCGCTGGGACGAGCTCACCGAGCGTTGGAAGTGGACGATCGCGCAGCATCCGCGCCAGGTCGTTCCGGCGGTCCGGAACGCGATTCTCAGCTCGGACGAGACCTTGTGTGCCAACGGCTGCGACGCCCTGCTGCGGATCCGCGAATACGAGCTCATTGCGACGCTCGTGACGGCCGCGCGTGAAGCGTCCGATCCTCAAGCATCGTTGACAGCCGACACACTGGTGCAACTCGCGGAGCGCATGCACGAGGAACTGAACCAGCCGCCGGAATCACGCCAGCGCCGCGACCTGGTCGGCATACGCCGCCAAGTCGTGTTGAAACTCGAATACGCAGTGGAAGCCTATGAGCAGCATCGCCGGCGTCAGATTGTTGAGGCGTTCCTGCTGCTCTGCCCGACCGACAACCGCGTCCTGACGATGATCCTCGCACAACCCCGACATGCCGCCTATCTGATCGTCCTTGAGTTACTGCGCGGGAGCGCGCGCCTGGGGATTATGCGGTTGATTTTCCGCTTCGTCACGGCCGGCCGCGCGCCGTCGGTCGTTCTGCAAGTGATCGGCCATCGAACGGATCCGCCGTTCGTGCGTCAGCTCCTGCAGCGCGTCGGCGGCCATCTCACGCGTGAAGTCCGCGACAACTTGCGCCGCATCGAATCGATCGCGTGGATGCGTGGCGATCTGTCCTGGATGTCCGAGCTGACGGATACCGAACAAGAGGCCGCCGTGCAACTCGCCTTGGCGTCGGGGGTCGCGCGCCCGACCGTTTTTCGCCTGGTATGTCATATTCTGGACAATGGCGAGGCTGGCAGCCGCCGTCGCGCCGCCGAGGCCTTGGCGGATTTTGGTGGCGCCGAAGCCAACGAACTGGCCGTCCGACTATTGAACGACAGCGATCCGGTCGTGCAGGCGAATGTCCTGGTCCAACTGCGCAAACGCAGCATCCCGGGCGCCATGGGGCACTTGATTCGCGCGTTGAGCAGCCCGCACGAGTGCGTCCGCGACGCGGCCCGTTCGTGTCTCACAGAATTTCGCTTTGACCGATACGTAAACGCGTTTGATATGATGGATGAAGCGGCACGGCGCAGTACGGGCCGTCTGGTAAAGCAAGTGGATTCGAGCGTGTTGCCGCGCCTCGCCGCGGAACTTCAATCACGCATGCGCACGCGCCGCATGCGGGCACTCGAACTGACGAAGGTGATGGACCTGGTGGACCAATTGGAATCGCTGGTCATTTGCATGACGCGCGACGAAGACCATTTCGTGCGCGCGGCGGCGGCGCGCACCCTGGCCCAGAGCCAAACCGCGACTGCCGCCGAAGCCCTGCAAGAATGCCTGGCCGATCGTAGTATCACGGTTCGTGAAACGGCCAAGGACAGTCTCAAACAGTTGCGTGAGCGGCGTGGCGACGCGCCGTTATCCGCCACCACCCCTCTCCCCACGCGATCGACGACCGCCAACGCGACGACCGATCCGGTCGGTTGATGCCGGACGTGCCGATCGACACGCGCGAACCGTTGAATTGAATGGCAGGAAAATGGAGCCCGTGATGAACCGACTTGTTGATGTTCTGGTAACGGTTTCGATCTGGGCGCAAGTCAATCGATATGACGCGATGGGATCGAAGTTCCGCGCTCACGATGGCGGCGCGCTTGCCGACTACGGCGTGTGGATCTTGCTGGCACTCGTCCTGATCGCGGTTATCCTCGCCGTGGTCATGCACCGCATGAAACAACGCGAAGGAACTCCCTTTCGCAATCCGCGTCGATTGTGGGCCGATCTTTGCCGACTGCACCAACTCGATATGTCCCAACGCCGGCTGCTAAGAAAGTTAGCGCAAACGCAAGGGCTGGACAATCCAGCGGTCGTGTTTGTCCAGCCCGGTTACTTTCGCCGCGACAAACTCGATCCCAGGCTCGCCGCCAACGCGGCACGAGTCGACGCGCTGCGAAAGAAATTGTTTGACTAGCCCCGCGCACGGTCTAGAACGCGCCGCCTTCGCCGCGTGGCGGCGTCCGGGGACGGAACGGGGATGGTTCCGCGGACGGTGCCTTTTCCGGTTGGCCGCCGGCCGGCACGAAGTCGCTGCCCGCCGCACGGCCCGCCGCTTCGATGTCGGCACGCCAGCCCATCAACGTCAAAAGCTTGTCCACGGAAATCTGATCAATGCCGATCTCCTGTGCCGCGACGATCTTGTCGTGGTAGTCGGCCTTCTCCGCCGCGGTCTGCTTGCCGTCCGGTGACGCGCCGCGATCTTCGCCAACGACCAAATAACGTGTCTCCACCGACACCTGGTCGTCAACCACGCCACCGTTCAGCTCGATCAAATTCTTCAGCAAGGCCAGATCGGTGCGTCGATTGCCGGTCATGTCGACCAGGCCCGTGATCGCCAAGTGAATCTGCTGGCCAGGCGACCAAGCCGGCGTAAACACGAGGTCTCCCGGCAAGACGATGTCCGGAAGTTTGTCTTCCAAGATCCGGCACATCGCCACATGATCCCCCAACACCTGAGTGACTTCGATTCGCCCTTTCGGAGTTGATTCGATCAGGCCATCCGTCCCCCGCGAAAAGATGCTAAATGTCTGCTGGCGTCGCAGGTTGTCCGCCGAACCAACATTGATGTAGACAACGCCCTCACGTTGATTGGCCGTCGTGACAATGGCATCCGGTGTCTCGAATGTCGTCGCTTTGCGCTGTTTCGCCTGAGCCTTCATCCCATCGACAATTTGCACCAGATCGTTGATCCGCTTGTTCAACTTCGATTCAACATCGGCCTTCGCCGCCTTCACTTGCGCGACTTCGTTTTCCTTCGTCGCGATCAGACCAGCCAACTGCTGGTTCTGCTTGTCCAGTTCGCCTCGCTTCTGGTTGAATTTGTCCCGTTCGGCCAGAAGATCGTCATGGGCCTTCTTCTGCAGGTCTTCAAATTGTTTCGTGCGCGCCGCCTCGTCCTGCTTCAGTTTGTTCATTTGCGCCGTGAGTTGTGCTTCGGTGCGCCGCAAACCGACCAGCTGCTGGTTCAAATCACGTATCCGGGACAGCAAAAACGTTGGCAGTGATCCGTAGTTTCGTGCCGCTTTGTACTCCTGGTCCGCCGGGCCAAACAACAACATGTTCGCTTCGAAGTTCTTGATGATCTGGTCCAGTTCCTCATCCCGCGCCGTTCCCGTGATGTTCGCGAAATCGTCCTCGATCTGCTTGATCGTCTTGGCGCCCCCGCTAATCATGTATTGAAATGTCTGTACCTTGAATAAGGCTTTTTGGAGATCCTGCTGGGTCGTCGCCAGCTGCTGCTGAGCCGCGTCCGCACGGTTCTCGCCGGCCACCGACTTGCTGTAAAACCAATACGTCATGACACATAGCAACACCGTGACAATCACCAACAGAATAAGTGCCACGTGCAGCGGCTGATTTTCTCGCGACGCCATACTGAAGACTCCTGAAAGCGCGGGATTCCACCCGAATAGAGTTTTCTTCGATCACGTTGTACATGGTTCCAGCGGCCGACCCACCGATTCAAATATGTCATCTTGATCCGGTAGTGCAATACCTGGAAAACCGGCAGGCCGGATTCGAGCGATCACAACGCTGGATGAAGACTTCACTAAGATACTGCCAGACAAGAACCTAGGTCGAGTTTAAACAGGAGTCGGGCCGCTGTCAATAAAATCCGTCGACTAGGAAGACTGGAAACAATAGGTAAATCGACATTCTGTTGGGATCGTGGCGATTAAGCGGTTGAAAGAGACGAGCCACCGTGAAAAACCACTACCGTGGGGGGGGGCAATAGCCAATTAGTGCGTCTGGCGCGTTTTCGAATTTGCCCGAAACTCGTGTGCCAAATTGCGCTGCCGGACGTCCACGTCCGTCAAAGATACGGAAAGCTTATTCACCGACCCGGTCTGATGACACCCGCGTCTCGCGTTTGGCCGTAGGTGGTCTGTTGCTTCGGAGCGTGCTGCGTCCCCTCGAGACCCTGGGCATGGACAGCGCGGGTGGTTGGGGCAGGCCCGCGGCTGGTAAAACACAGGGGTCCTGAGCGGAATCAGCATTTGGAAAGCGAGTGGTTTTCGTTCCGCGGCGGCTGGGCCATGGGAGCCGCGACGGTCCTTTGCGGAGAAAGGACCTACCTTTATCGCCCCAATGAAGATAATCCATGCGGCTCGATCCAAACATCGCGGCGACGTGCCAACCCAAACGTAGGAACAAGCGCGGGGTAGATTCCATCTAGTGCCGTTTCCGGTCGAGCAGTTTCGCGCCCAACGTTCCTCGATCCCAACGCCGCTTATCCTTCGCGGCAGGGGCGCGAAACTCCTAATGCGGGTGGCCCGCGACCCACAAGGGAGTACGCCCTCGTTCCGCAGCGCTCCCGTTGTTCGCTTCGAAAC
>CAZSOG010000292.1:0-6558 GCA_964607555.1 uncultured Pirellulaceae bacterium
AGTGAGTACGCGCTGAGATAGAACCCTTTCTTGCTTTTCTTGTCCGGATGGACCGTATCCGATATCAGTTCACCATGACCGTGGAACAGCACGACACCGTTATTGAGTACCAGGGTGCTTTGGCCGCCGAGGGACGAGCGGATCAGATTCGGGGCTTGCCAACGCTGCTTGCCCGTTCGGGCATCAAGGCAGACCAGGTGCTCCATGTTGTGGTAAACGACGTTACCTTTTTGGGCGGATAACGCATAGGGAACCACACGCACGTTATCGGTACGCCACAACAACCTGCCCGTGCGAACGTCGACGCCGGCCAACGAATCGTGCAACGCGTCCTTGCCGAATCGAGCGGTTGCGGCGATCGATCGTCCCTTCGTGATTTTCACGATGAGAATCCCATCGGACAGGATCATCTCGTCGGTACCGCGTGTCCCCGCCAAGGCCTCGGTCAGCACGCGACCGGTCGCGGCATCCAACACGGAAACCGGCGAGTCCAAGAATTTCAGGGTCACGTAAACACGGTCGCCGTCGGCGATCAAACGGCGCGGGATCGTGTGATGGATGTTCCAGCGGTTGCCGACCCCGGTCCCGAATTCCGGCCCCCAGTCACGCATGGGCACTTTCCACAGGAGGACACCGTTGGATGCGTCGCGCGCGACCAGCCGGCATTGTTCCGAGAACCACGACGGGTGCGTCGAAGATGCGACGTAGTCGCTTGTCAACCACACGTTCCATTGTAGACGAATTGCGTTCTCCCATGCCACTCGCGCGACATTTTGGTCGGGCCCCGTCGGCCGGCGCCGGCGCGTCGGCCAACGCGGTGGATTCTGTCGAGTCATTGGGCCAGGATCATGGGTGCTCCGGTTTGCATCCGCGTGACCGGCCGCTAGAATGACGCTCGGTGGTGCCCTGTTAAAACGGCGAACGCCGGCCAATGCCGGTGTGGAACTCGGACTCCAGACGTGGAGTTGTCTCAAGGGCTGACATTCGCGGGTTTAAGGAGATGAACAAAGTGACCAACTCAACGCGGCACGTGCTTTCGGCGGTGGTTCAGAACGTGCCTGGGGTGCTAGCCCATATTTCCAGTATGCTGGCGTCGCGCGGCTACAACATCGACTCCTTGGCAGTTGGCGAAACGGAAGACCCGAATCTGTCACGCATGACGTTCGTGGTGGTGGGCGATAAGCACGTTTTTGAACAGGTCCGCAAACAGTTGGAGAAAATCGTGACGGTGGTCCGAGTCGTGGATGTCAGTTCCCAGGATTATGTCGAACGGGATCTCATGTTGCTTAAGATCAAAGCGCCCCCGGGCAGCAAACGGAGCGAGATCCGCGAGTTGGTCGAGATTTTCCGTGCTAAGATCGTTGATGTTGGCGCGGCGGAGCTGATGATCGAGATTTCCGGTCGCGAAAATAAGATCGAGGCGTTCATTGACCGGATGCGCGGATACGGAATCCTGGAACTGGTGCGCACGGGCCGGATTGCCATGGTCCGTGGCGGAATCAACGGTAACAACCGCGCGAAACGCGGGGCGGCCAAGGAAAGCGTCGCGTGAATGGCAGCGCCGCCAATCGGCCGCTGAATTGCATGCTTCGGCAGGATGTGAAACAACCCCACCCCTCTAGCTCACGCCGTAATACGCGGCACAAGAAAAGCCGGTCAGTTGCTTGACACGGCCCACGATCCGGTCGAGCTCCGCATCAGCCAGAGGCGTAACAAATGATTCCGCCGGCTGGCGCGCGACCGTGCAGGTTTGGATCAGCTTGAGCTGACCACCGGCATGCACGATCTGATTCAGACGCGCGCAGTAGGCATCGATCTCCGCCGGCGTCGGTGGCTCGCCGTGGATCCGCATCCATAACGACTGGATGACGAGCGGTCGTTTCGTCGCCGCCTGCGTGATGTTGTCGAGGATTCGTGAGAAGGGCGTTGCCGCGCGATCGACCTGGCGATAGTACGATTCGGTCCCCGCGTCAAGTTTCGCCCAAATCTCACCGTTGTTGGCGTCAAGCAAGCCAAGCGCCTGTTGAACCGGCGGTCGGTGGAACATGCTCGCGTTCGTAATCAACACGAGCTTGACATCGTCAAGCGCATGCCGTTTTTTTACTTTGGCACAGGCGCTCACGATCGTGGCGAAATTGCGAAATGTGGTCGGTTCCCCGTCTCCGGAAAAAGCGATGTCATTGAGACGCCGCAACGCGCCGGGCGTTTCACGGAATTTGCTCGTCGCGTACAAGGCTCCGGAAACAACAAGATCGAGGATGCCATCCAGTTCAACAAGCAGTTGCTCCGTATCGACGAACGTTGTTGCGGCTGCCGATACGCGGTCGACCTGACAATAGATGCAGTGGAAATTGCACACCTTGTCTGGGTTCAGGTTGATGCCGACCGAAATCCCACCAGACCGGCGGCTCAGTACGGGGTAGACGAACCGGTACCGCTCGAAATGGCGTTCATGGTGTGTGTGCAGGCGATCAATGGCCATGACCGGTTCACGATGTGAGCACGCGGAGTTCGGAAAACTCGTCCAGAGTCACGGTCGTTAGCTCACCATCGGCACGGCGGAGGACAATCACGTCGCTCAATGCCGGCTCGTCGTGAGCGCGTCGATGATGCAGGCCATGCCGCCGACGCTCCGTTTGCACGACCGTGCCAACGGTCGCGGTTTTCCAGGTCCGGAACCCCACTTTGACCTCGTGAATCAACTCGACTCGGTCACCTGCTTGAAGCTGATCGTACACACCCAGTGTTTCCGGGTAGCCCATGACAGTCCCTTTTTCAATGATCGATGCTCTCCACATCCAGTCCCGGCGTGGATCGTATGACGCCCGAAGCCGGACCGCGCCGTGCCGTCGGTCGAATTGGCTATCGGAAGCCAACGACCCCGTCGTTTGCCCAATCTAAGAACCTGTGACAAAGCTGCTTCGGCAGCGTGTTTATCCGCTTCTTCGACGGACGTGGACGTCCGTCGTCCATGTTTGAAACCAAGTCTTGTGACAGCGTCCCATTCATTGTATCACACGTCATGGTGGCCGAGGATGGGGGCACGGCGATATTACCACGATCGGAGGAACCCAAGTTCAACGCGTAACACCGCCGCCCGGTTACACTGGACGATCTTCGGGCTGCCTGCGCATCCCAAACTTGTTTATCCCGATCGCCCATCGGACGATTCACGATGCGGCCAACATCTGGCTGATTCGACGTCCCGTCACGCTCAGCGGATAGTCGTCGAGGTCCATGATCCGTACCCATTGCCACTCGCCTCTGTCAAGCGTTGCCCGGCGGCAGGTAGCAGCGTGACAGGAGAGTGAAATCCGAAATCGAGTAACCGTGTGGTGGAGCGTCGTGAGATGGCGTGGTGTGCTGATCGTCAATCCCGTCAGCTCTTTCACGCGCCTTTTTAGATGTGGGGCAAGATCCTCAGGCTCGGCTGGCTTGACTTCGAAACGTGGATAGTCCCAGAGTCCGGCCCAGCGTTGTCCGGGGGCACAACGGTGGATCAGTACGTGGCCGGCGCGTTGGATCACGACGGCCGCTTCATGCAGCGAAACGGCGTCCACGCGTCTCTTGACGCGTGGTATCCGACACTGCAGCCCGCGGGCGAGTGTCGGACAGAGCGTGGCCACCGGACAACGCACACAAGCGGGTTGACGCGGTGTGCAGATAACGCTGCCAAGTTCCATCAGGGCCTGGTTGAAATCACCAACGCGTCGCCGTGGCAACAAGCGTTCGGCAAAAGACCACAGCAGCCGCTGGCCCGCCGCTCGGGTCGGGACACCGGAATATGCCAGTAGCCGACAATGGAGTCGTGTGGTGTTGGCCTCGAGGATCGGGTGTCGCTGCTCCATTGCAATGGACAGGATCGCCCCGGCCGTGTACCGCCCAATTCCCGGTAACGCGCGCACTTGCTCGATGTCCGTTGGGAACCGGCCGTCATGGTGTTGGACGATCTGCCTGGCGGCCGCGTGCATTTGGTTCGCGCGACGGTAATATCCCAGCCCTTCCCAGCACCGCAGGACGTCGCCGGAATCGGCCTCGGCGAGCGATTGGATCGTGGGAAACCGAGCCAGGAAACGTGGGTAGTACTCGAGGACCGTCGCCACCTGCGTTTGCTGGAGCATGATCTCGCTGACCCACACATGGTAGGCTGTCTTCGTCTCGCGCCACGGAAGTTCGCGCGCGCCGCGATCGAACCAACGCAGCACCTTGTGGCGGAGTGTGCGAATCCATGCACCCTCCGGCAATTGAACCCCCGATCCCGTCATGCAAATCCCCGTCCCGTACAAATGTCCCTCACTCTCCTACTCTTACTCTTACTCTTACTCTTAATCTTAATCTTAATCTTAATCCTACTCTTACTCTTACTCTTATTCCTAGAATCTGTAACAAAACCGCGTCGGCAGTGTTTGTCCGCTTCATCGACGGACGTGGACGTCCATCCTACATGTTTGAAACCAGGTTTTGTGACAGCCTCTAAGAATCTAGCGAGGTTTCACCTCCAACCAACTATCGCATGACCGGGCTTTGCACTTCCCATCCGCCACCGCCGGGTTTATCCCGGTGGAGCGATGATTCTGCACTACTCCGTCCTCAACTCACCCACGTTCCCGCCACCGCCGGGTTTATCCCGGTGGAGCGATGATTCTGCACTACCCGCGACGCTCACTCGACATCAACTCCCGTGGCGGCTGAACCTCGACCCAAAAACTTGACTCAAGATCATCGAAAGTCCGTCCCTAAGGTCCCTGCTCGCCGGGCACCCGATTCGCGACCTGCGTCAAGGATTCTTTCGGCGCGTCGGCGTGAAACAGGGCCAGTCGCGCGGCGTGACGAACATCATTTCCCGACAGGAATATGTCACGTGATCCTGCGCCATCGATCTCCAGGAATATCTCCGCTGGCTGCGTTAGCCGGCAGCCCTGAAGCAGGGCGCCGGCGACTTGAACCAACCGTACGACGGCGCGGCTATCGGGCGTACTGGCCGGGTTCAGGCCGTCGATCACGGCGTCCGTCACATCGTCCAACACAACGGCCGGGCGCGGGTCGGGCCGCGCGGTGCGCAGCCGCACGTTGCGCAACACCAGGCCCTCGGCATGCCGGCAATAGAACCCGTAGGCCGGCAGGACGCCGAACATGCCACTCTCCGGATAGTTGGCCGCGCGCTCCGGAACGGACCGTTCCGCCTGCTCGGCCGTGCCACCTCCTTCGAACGTCAAACTTATATCACTCAAGGACACGTCCTCGATGGGATGGCCGGGGAGCCCGGTGAGCGAGCAGCCGATCGGGGCGGCGCCGGTCGCTATAATGTTGCTTAACGCGACATGGCGAAATGTCCCCACGTCTGGTTTCGGCATGCCCTTCGTGAACGGCCGTGCGCGGTTCCCCAGACGCATGAAAATAGGTACCTTGACCCCGCGGATCGTGATGTTGGATAGGGCCACGCCGTCCAGGTGCCCGCCGTCGACCGTCTCCAATGCGATCCCCGCCAAGCCGGCCTGAGTTCCATACGCGGACTTGGAATAACGCGGTGAGGAAATCGCACAGTTGCTGATGGCGATGTTTCGGAAACCGCCGTTCGATTCGGTCCCCATCTTGATCGCGTTACAGTGACTGCTGAGCACGCAATTCGTGACGGTGATATCTTCACATGCCCGGTCCAACGTGCTTTTGAAACAGAGTGCGTCGTCATCCGAGTCGAGTGTGCATCCGGATATGACAACATGACGGCATCCATCGATGTCGAGGCCGTCATTGTTGTAACTTACATGGTTCCATACGGTCACATTCTGGATGCGAACATAGTCGCACGCAAGGTAGTGTTGCATCCACATCGCCGAGTTGCGTAGGTGTACGCCTTCGACCAGCACGTCGCGACAACCGACCAGACGAATCAGATAAGGTCGATTGACGTACTCTTTCCAGTGGAACGCCGCTCCGTTGCCATCGATCGTGCCACGTCCGCGAATCGCGATGTTCTCGAGCTTCTCACCGGTGATCAGACTCTGGCAAACGTAGTTGTCGGTGTATGAGCGCGTGGCGGGCCGGTGTTCGGGATAGTCCGCAGGGTTCGTGCTGCCCAGTAATACGCAACCCGCGTCCAATTGCAGCGCCACATGACTCTTGAGCCGGAGCGTCCCGGTTAACCACGTGCCGGGCGCGAAATGCACCGTACCACCGCCGTCCTCGGCAACCTGGTCGATTGCGGACTGGATCGATGTCGTGCAGAGTGTCGTGCCGTCCGGTTTGGCGCCGTGGTCGCGAATGTCCACGATCGCGGCCGGCGCCGTTGCCCCACTGATGAACGTGACCAGAAGACTTACCAGCAGCGAGAAATGTGCACGTGTGATCATGACGTTGGACTCCAGTAACTGTTCACGGACCAGAAGAAGAAAGAACACTAATCGACGCTAATTCTCGCTAACGTCGGAAACCTTCATCTTCAAATGCCTTCGACTTTTCCACGACCTGACGGATTCTTGTTGAGTGTTGCAGACTTTATAGGTCGGTATCATTAGTGTTGATCAGTGGAGATTAGTGTTCCTTGATAGCAGGTGTCGT
>CAZSOG010000293.1:0-6552 GCA_964607555.1 uncultured Pirellulaceae bacterium
CGCGACCGAAGGAGGGCGTACTCCCTTGTGGGTTGCGGGCCACCCGCATTAGGCAGTTCTAGAATGAATGATGCAAGATACTGGGGACTTCTTGTCCTGATGAGCGGCACATTCGTCGGCGCGGTACGTGCCGATCCGCCAGGCACGATTCATGACGAGGCAAAAGTACCGGCCTATACATTGCCAGACCCGTTGGTGATGCTGGACGGGACGCGCGTCGCCGATGCCGACACATGGAAGACGAGGCGGCGTCCCGAGGTGCTTCGACTGTTTGAAACGCATGTGCATGGTCGCAGTCCGGCGGCGCCGAAGAAGATCACATTCGCGGTCACTTCGGTGGACAAGAACGCTTTGGGTGGGCAGGCGACGCGTAAGCAGGTGACCATCTTCGTGACCGGACGACAAGATGGTCCGAGCATCGATCTGCTTCTGTACTTACCGAACGCCGCGAAGAGACCGGTGCCGGGCTTCATTGGCCTCAACTTCTACGGCAATCAAAGTGTCACTTCGGACCCCGGCGTCAAGCTGTCGCGACGTTGGATGCGTCAGACGGCCGCGATGGGCGTAGTAAACAACCGTGCTACCGAGGCGTCGCGTGGTGTGCGTGCAAGCCGATGGCAGATCGAGAAGATCCTGGGCCGCGGCTACGCTTTGGCCACGATCTACTATGGTGACATCGAACCCGACTTCCCCGGCGGCTGGAAAACGGGACTCCGCACAGCGTTCACGCCCACCGACGCGCCCAACGAATACGGCCCGGACAATTGGGGGGCGATCGGCGTCTGGGCATGGGGGTTGAGTCGTGGCATGGACTACCTGCAGCGCGATCCCGACGTGGATGCTAAACGAGTGGTCATCATGGGACATTCACGCCTGGGCAAGACGGCGCTCTGGGCCGGCGCGCAAGACGAGCGGTTCGCGATCGTCATCTCGAACGACTCAGGTGAAGGTGGCGCGGCCCTGGTTCGGCGCCGGTTCGGCGAAGCACTGCACCACTCGGTTAGCATGGTTCCGTATTGGTATCGCAAACGTTATCAGCAATATGCCTGGCACGAAGCCGACTTGCCCGTCGACGCACACATGCTGATCGCGCTGATCGCTCCGCGCCCGGTCTACGTGGCGAGCGCGACAAAGGACCTGTGGGCGGATCCACATGGCGAGTTCCTGGCAGCCAAGCATGCCCAGCCCGTCTATCGCCTGTTTGGCTGTGACGGCCTGGGTGTTGACGAAATGCCGCCACCCGACCACCCGGTCGGCGATTTTATCGGCTATCATGTGCGCACCGGCGTGCATGATGTGACCGCTTACGACTGGGACCAATACCTCGATTTCGCCGACCGGCATTTCGACCATCCGTAGCCGTGTTCACGCCACAAGTCGATTTTGAATCAATAACCGCCGGGGCTAGATTGTGAAAATGAAGGGAATTGAACGAAAACGATCCGTGCGCCACCCAAACTGCAAGAGTGCATCAACCACGAATAATATGAATTGAGTACGTTAGCGTACCAGATTCTTGGGCTGCCACCTGCACGCACGGTGCGCGCATGTCTCATGACCGGGTGGCATCCGCCTTTGGCGGATGTGAGGCGGAGACGCACTCGTCCAATTAATAACCAAGGACTTGCGCCCACGGACTGGCAGTGCCAGCCCTCTTGGGTTATGGGCGAAGCCCGCACCAGGAGTAACATCATGACGGATATCGTACGAGTGGCACTGTGTGCCGGTTTGGTCGCTCTGGCCTGTCCGGGGCGGGCGGCGGACGTGACGTTCCAGAAACGCGTGCTGTGCAACGAAGCCTACTATTGTGACGGCGTCGCAACTGGTGATTTCAACCGTGACGGCGCGGTCGACATTGTCGCCGGTCCTTTCTGGTACGAGGGCCCTGGGTTCAAGCAACGGCACGAGATCTATCCGCCGACGCCGTTCGATCCGGCGAAGGGACAGTCGGACAGTCTCTTCTCAAATGTGTACGACTTCAACGGCGACGGGTGGGACGATGTACTGGTCCGTGGCCGCGTTCATCTGCATCCAGCCCGCTGGTACGAGAATCCGCAAGACCAACTCGCACATTGGCAGCGTCATCTGGTTTTCCCAAAGATTCAAGGGGAGAACCCACCCTTTACCGATGTCACGAGCGACGGTCGACCGGAGATCGTGACCCACTGGGAGGGATTTTGGGGCTACGTCGGGCCCGACTGGAACCACCCGAGCCAGCCATGGACATTCCATCGGCTTGGCGCCAAAGGCGATTGGCCCCAGTTTCATCACGGGCAAGGTGCCGGCGACCTCAACGGCGATGGACTGACCGATATCGTCATCAACCAGGGTTGGCTCGCGCCGGACGAATCCGCGCCGCCGAAGCCTGATTCTCTTTGGCACTTTCATCCCTTCCGTTTTGCCAAACGGGGCGGTGCCCAGATGTTGGTCTATGACGTGGATGGCGACGGTGATAACGACGTTGTTACGTCACTGGACGCGCACGGTTGGGGACTCGCCTGGTTCGAAAATACGCGTGACCGAAAGAGTGGAACACTCACGTTTGTCCAGCACACGTTCATGGGCTCGCGTGCGGAGGAGTCAAAGTACGGCGTGGCGTTTTCGCAGCCGCACGCGTTGGCGGCTGGTGACATAGACGGTGACGGTTTGACCGACGTCGTGGTGGGCAAGCGGCGCTGGGCGCACGGCCCGAAAGGCGATATCGAACCGAACGCACCGGCGGTCGTGTATTGGTTTCGGCTGGAGCGAACCGGCGACGGCGTCCATTTTCGCCCTCGTCTGATTGACGACAACAGCGGCGTCGGGCTGCAGATCGGCATCGCCGATGTCAACGCCGATGGGCATCTCGATATCTTAACGGCTTCCAAACTGGGCACTTTTCTGTTTCTTGCCAAGCCGCGTCTTTGAATAAGACCATATCAACGTTCATGAGCGATGGTGAACGGTTGCAATCTAGCGTCCGGCTCCTTACCTGATTTTCCGCATCATCTTTACCGGGGAGCTCCACGCTATCGGGGTGTCCCCTCACGGGCAACCAAACGCGACAATTCCACGGCGCTGTACGCGGGTCTTCCGACCTCTCGCTTGGTGACTGCCTGGCGCGAGTATCCAAAGACCTTCGTATTCTTGCCCACTCCTGGCGCGCCACCGTGCGCCCAGGAATTCGTAAAAGAGCAGCCAGAGGTTCTGTCGCGAACAGTTACCAATCGGGCAGTTCATCGCGCGTGATCAGGTAGGGATGCGTGTAGGTTTTCTTGACCCAGTCGGTCGGGTTTTTCTTGCCACCTACGAACCACGCCAGGCAATAGAGCCAGTGTGGTCCATTGGCTGCCATCATGTCGGGGTTCGGAATCGCACCGGCCTCGCACAGTGTCAGCATCTTGCCGGGGGCAATTTGCCGCATGATCCGGAACGCCTTGGGGTAAGTCGATGTTTGATACGGCCCCCAACCGTAATACTCATTGGCATAGATGTCGATCCCCGCGATATCGACGTACGCGGCGCCGGGGTAATAGCGTTTACGAAATCCGATTTGCTCAACGTCCCGCCCCTTGGCCGTTTTCAACGCAGCGCTATAGACCCAAATCAGGTTGTTGAGCTTCCGCTCGTTGACATAGTAGTTAAAAATCAGCCGCCATAGGCCGGCCGTGTTTTCCGGCTGCTCGCGATCGGTCCACCAGAACCACCCACCGTCGATCTCGTGCAACGGACGAAACAGGACGGGCACGTGAGCGTCACGCAGTTGTTCCAGATAGTCACCCGTCCTGCGCAGGTCACGCATGATCTGCTCGTGCTGTTCGGTGCCAGGCTGGAGCGCTTTAGCCAGATCGAAGGGACCACTTGCGACATTCCTTCCGTGTTTGCCGACCCAGGCCGTTCCGTCCGGTTTGCCGGGGTGCTTCCAGTGGAACTGGATGGCGACGATCCCGCCCGCCTTCCACCACTGCTTGGCTCGGTCGACGTTCTGCTGGACGACTTTCGTGTAGGACTTGCCCCACGTGGGACTGTTCCAGCCGCTGATGTCAATCGTCACGATCGCGGGGTATTTGCCGCAAATGTCATGGATCTTTACGGTGTTTCCTATACCACTCACCCCACTGAGCGCGCGTTTGCCGTAAACCGTGCCGAGATAGTCAAGAACGGCGCGTGCTTCGGGTGCGAGCGCGGGATTAACGGGTTCTACCGCGTGCGCTGCGAGGGTCGTATAAAGCGATACCAAAACCAAGCTGACAAGATTTCGCATTGCGTGCATTGGTCAATTCCTTCCAAAATGCCGTAACATGACGGGCGCAGTCGAGTGACGATTCAAATTCTCGACGGCTTAGAGACCTTATGGGGCCGAAAGTCGTTGTGTTTGAGCCAAGTTCTTGCGGCGGACTACGCATAGGTTGTGGACGGACTGCCGACGGATAAGGATATCCATCGTAGGCATTTGTAACCAGGTTGTGTTACAGGTTCCCAAGAAACGGATCGGACTCGGTGTACCACGACTGTTAATCGTAACCCGATCACGTGTCACCATGCAATCGAGACGATCTCGGTTTCCACATCACGATGCCCTGGGCAACCGACGAACTCTGGTCCCGATGGCCGCATCTTGTTAGACTGTCACCTGATCTTACTGCTCTTTGTTTGTTGTCCACTCAAGGGAAAACCAGATGCTCCCCGACTCGTTTCGCTGTTACCTTGTGAAGAAGACCGGCAAGGACAAAATCGAGGCGTCGGTGGAGCGGCGTCCGCTGCACGAGTTACCGGCCGGCGATGTCCTGGTCGAAGTCGCGTACTCGTCGGTGAATTACAAGGACGCGATGGCGGCCACGGGGCACCCGGGCGTCGCGCGCAGGTTTCCACATGTGCCAGGTATCGACGCCGCCGGCACCGTGGCCCAGAGTTCATCGCCCGCCTTTCGAGTGGGCGACCAAGTGGTGGTAACCAGCTACGAACTTGGCGTCGAACGTTGGGGTGGCTGGGCAGAGTACGTACGCGTACCGGCCGCCTGGGTAAGCCCGCTGCCACAAGGAATGTCATTGGTCGACAGCATGACGTTGGGCACGGCCGGACTCACGGCCGGACTGTGTATTCGCGCACTGCGGCATCATGATGTGGAACCGGAACGTGGTGAGGTGCTGGTTACCGGGGCCACGGGCGGTGTCGGTAGCCTGGCCGTGACACTGCTGGCCAGGATCGGATACACGGTGGTCGCTGTTTCCGGCAAGCCGGACCGTGCGGATTGGCTGCGCGCATTGGGCGCCGTGGAAGTGATCCCGCGCGATGCCGTGTTGGACGAGAGTAAACGCCCGTTGCTCTCGGCACGGTTCGCCGGCGCGATCGACACGGTCGGCGGCACGATGCTCGCGTCTGTTTTGCGGCGTGTAAAAAACGAGGCGTGCGTGGCGGCCTGCGGTGTCGTGGGCGGTGCGGAACTGGACACTACCGTATACCCGTTCATTCTGCGTGGCGTTACGTTGCGTGGCATCGATTCCGCGTGGTGCGCGATGGCTCGCCGCCGCGAAGTGTGGGACCTGCTCGCCAGGGCATGGATGCCGGACACGCTCCAGTCCATTCGCAAGACGATCGGCATCGACGGCCTGGCCGACAAAGTGCAACAGGTGCTAGCCGGAAAAAACGTCGGCCGGACGGTTGTTGATCCGCGCCGAAAACCGATTGCGTGAATCGCAAACGTTCGCGCGTATTTGTTCGATGCCAGAGATCGTCCTATGTTCTTGCCCTGTAGTATTCTCGCCAAATCTTCTCGGCACGTCGTTGGGCATGGGGAGGCGTGCGAAGGAAAGGGCAATAGTATTTTGTGGCAAGAATATGAAAGCCCGCCAGGTGCGGGGTGCAGCTGGAGTTCTTGGACCGGGCAGCCACGGACGAGGACGTCCATCGCACTGGGGATCGCAGGTGGAGTTTTAGGCGGGGCATCGACGGCGTCCACGTCCGTCGATGAAGCGCGTAGACACGCCACGCAAACATTTGCCCGGCAGCCTTCTTAGTGATTTCTAGCCGATCGATCCTCCGGTTTGCTGATTTCGTATCCACAGACGGAAAAATCGATCCACGATTACGAACGAAGGGCCGTCGGGATCAATCACATCTTTTTCGACGAGCTTCGTGGACGCTCTTTGGGCGTTTGACGCCGATCGCAACCCATATTGTCGAGTGAACGCTGACGAAAACGGTTTAACGTGGCGCGGCTCAAACGCCAATCCGCGTAGAAAACGACGTTGATTCGCCGTCAGAGACTCCCAAAGCATTATGTAGGCATGGCTCTCGCGGTCCAAGACCAGACGTAGTGCCGTCTGAATCAACTCCTTTGTAACTCCGGTGTCGGGTTCGCTCAACTCCCACAACACATGACACAACAGTTGCATGTAAAACGGATGTCCTTCCGTAAGTTGAAACATCTCTTGAATCGTCTCGTCGTCGATGAGCATGTTCGCACTTGTGAATCGTTCGCGGATGAATCTGGTCCAATGTTGTCTGGCGATCGGGCCGAGCGGGTAGTGGCCCGCCGCGCGATATAATGGACGAGACTTATCGAGAAACATC
>CAZSOG010000294.1:0-6551 GCA_964607555.1 uncultured Pirellulaceae bacterium
GTCGTACGATCCGTCGATCCGGGTGGAAAGGACCTCCGAGCACGCGACCAGGACATGGCGATAGGCGCCGGCCGTGATGGAATGGTCGGCGATCGACAACCCGTAGAGCAACCCCGCGCACTGCTGTTTGATGTCGAGGACCGGGATGCCGGACAGGCCCAGCTTCGGCTGGAGAAAAAACGCGCTGCCAGGATCGGCGTGATCGGGAGTGATCGTATTCAGAATCAGCAAGTCGATCTGATCCATCGTCAACCCGGCATTTTCTACTGCGGCCCGGCAGGCCGGAACGGCCAGGTCCGAGGCGCCCACACCAGGTTCCGCGTAATGACGGTGTTCGATCCCCGTCCGCTTCACAATGAACTCGTCGGTCGTCTCCATCACTTTCATCAGGTCGAAGTTAGTAACGACACGCGGCGGTACGTAGTGCCCGGTCCCCAAAATCCGCGAATGTGCCATGACAATCCTCTTGATCTGGCGCGTTACCGCCGTGTGCTAGATAGTGTCACATTTCCCGCCGATCGAAGCATGCTCGTCACGAGTCGCTCTCGATCCCCTCGTGGCGCAGAGAGTTCTTGACGAGCAACGCACAATTCTTTTCGAAGAAATCCAACGACAGCTGGCCCGTTTTTGCGTAGATGTCGGCGCCCAATTCCGCGGCAATTTCTTGAACCGACGTACCTGCTTTCGCCGCGGCGACGATGTGCTGATGGTATTGCTCGGTCTCGGCAATCGCGCGGCGAAAGTAGGCAGCGACGTCCGCGCCGCCCTGGATCACGGCGTTATGGCTCAGGCATAGGACCTCGGCACCGATCTCGGCCAGGCGATGGATCGAATGAAGATAGTCGGCATAGCTCGTAAGGTAGCCGGGCCACATAAACTCCTGGTCGGGCAAGTAGTAGCCGGTGGCATCGGAGATGATCAGAACGTTCTCTTTCGGTTCATGGAAGCTCAGACTGCAATGACTGTGTCCCGGCGTTTCGAGAACGCGGAACGAGACCCCCTGATCCACCTCGATGTTGTCACCCGCTGCCACCGTGCGGTCCACCGCGATCTGGCGTTCGACCGGCGGTGCCTGGCCACCGGTCTCGGCGATCCGCCCCGAACCGATCAGCCAATCGGTCAGGGCGCCGTCCATTTTGCCGAAGAAGGCAACGGCTTTCTCGATCTGCAGGGTCTTCGCCGCGGGCTCGGAGGCGATGACCGACACGTTCGGAAACATCTCCCGGAAGACGGGAATCGCCATCACATGGTCGGGATGCGCGTGCGTCACCACCACCCGCGTGACGCTGTCGCGACCGAGGCCCAGCGCGTTGAGTTGCTCGTCTAGAACAGGTCCCATGGCGCTGATTGCCCCCTCGAAGATCGTGGCTTCCCGCGCGCCTTGGTACAGGTAGAGAGGAAACGCATTGACACCCAGCATCCAAAGGCGACTGGTGATTTGCGCGGGCGGGTCCTTGACGAGCATTGGTCATTCTCCTTTTTCGGCCTTCTCCAGAGCGAACAGTGCCGCCCCGAGAGCGCCAATACATTGCGGGTCCGGAGGCACCAGTGCCGGAGTTTGAAACGACTCCTCGGCCAGCGTCCTGAGCAGAGGATTGTGGGCCACGACGCCGCCGGTCATCACCAACGCGCCATCCACGATCCCCATCTCGCGAATTCGCTTCACAACCGAGCGAAACGCCCCTTTCACGATGTCCTCCACACGCTCGCCCGCGCGGATCTTTTCAAGGATCTCGGTCGCGGTGAAGACGGTACAGAAGCTACCGAGCGTCACCTCCTTCGTTGACCGCTCGGCCAGTCCGTTGAGCTCGGCCACCTGCAGATCGAGACGCACGGCGATCTCTTCCAGGAATGATCCCGTTCCCGCCGCGCACTTGCGATTCATCTTGAAATCGACACGGCGGCCCTGACCGTCCAGGTGGATCATCTTGCTGTCTTGGGCACCAATATCAACGACCGTCATGGGCCGGTCGAAATGGGCGTAGGCGCCTTTGGCATGGCACGCGATTTCGGTCATGGATCCGCACACCCAGGGCACGTTATTGCGGCCATATCCGGTGGACATCGACCGCTCAAGCTGCGCACGCTTCAAGTTCGCCCCGATCAGGGCGTCGGCCAGGCAACGATTGGCCGACTGACCATAGTCCACGCCCGATCGGCGGACGGCTCGAGCCAGTGGTCGACCGTGCTGGTCGATGATCACTAGCTTGACCGCGGAAGCACCAATATCAACACCACAAAAATATCGCATGGGGCACCACTCTACACTTCCGCCAGCTGTTCGGCGAAGGCTTCGATATTCGTGCGACTTTGCTCTTCGGAGTAGAGTCGCAGGTCGTTTAAGTCGCCGTTGATTGTCAGGAAGGGCTTGCCGAGCTTCCGGCGGATGCGCTGCGGCATCTCGTAGCGACTGTTCGAGTTGTTGGGACAAGTCTTGGCGTCATGATAGAGGATGCCATCGACTTGGAACTGCTCGACCATTTGTTCAATGTACTGTTCTTTCCGGTCGTCGCTGCGACAAATGAAGATGTTCGAATAGGCCCGCGCCATGCTGGTGAACGGGTCGTCGGGGTCGAGATCTTCGAAGATCCAGCTATTGCAATAGGTGGAGGCGACGACGCAGATTCGCAGCTGGAGAAACTGGTTCGAAAGGTCCTTCAGTTTTCCCCAGATCGGCATGCCTTCCCAGTAAACTCGTGTTCGCTCGCCCTCGACCGCCGCCACGCCGTCGGCGACACGCTGTTGCAATTCGGCCAACAGCACCTTGTAGAAATCGATCGCGTCCGGCGTGCCCCGCATCACCACGGCCGGCCCCATCTGGATCGTCCCGTCAAAAAAAGTAATCGGGGACGGTACGTTGGCTGCCGTCTCCAGCACTTGTTTCCATAGCGTCGTGCACTGTTTGGATAGCTGAATGATCTCCCGCAGTCTGTCGATGTCCAGCTTCGTCCCGGCCACGTTCTCCAGCGGCTCGACCAGCGCTTCGGTCTGGTCCGCAAGATACCGTACCAACGACTCGTTCACGTCGCCGACCGCGCGGGGCGTGTGGATACCCAGGCAAGGAACGTCCCAATGTCGGCCGTACCATTGAAACCAGTCCTTGACATCACGGCATTGGTTCGTATTGAAAACCAGCACGTCCGCTTTGGGGACGCCCGGCATGCCCATCCTTTGGAGCGGCGTATCGCCTTTCAAGTACGAGCCAATATCGCTCGTCAGGTACGAGCAGATATCCGGCGAGAAACCTTCTGCGTTGGCCAAGGGGATCAGTTCCATGGCCTTGCGTGTTGCGCCGAGCATCGCTCCATGGTTTTCGGGGAAAAAGACGTTAAACCCCATGGCCCGCAGTAATTCAGCCGGGCCCACGCTCGTGCACCAGGCCGTCTTCTGCCCCTGCTCGGGCCCAGAGACGAAGGCACCGAAGTGTTTGGCCATGACCTGCTTCATTTGCTTGGTCGCCGCAAAGTCCTTGCGTTCCGGAGCAGCCGACATCATGAAACTCCTTCCATTTCTTGCAACAGTTGACAGGGAGAAAACCGCGTGCCCACGCGCTGCGCCAACTCAGCAAGCCGGCTGCGGACCTGGTCGAGTCCAAGATCGTTGGCATATTGCATGATTCCTCCTCGAAAATCCGGAAACCCGGCCCCCAGCACCGTCGCGACGTCCACGTCCGACTGGTTCCTCGCGACGCCATCTTCCATAACGCAGTAGGCCTCGCTGACCATGCGCAACACCAATCGCTCCACGATTTCGTCCTGCCCAATGTCGCGCGGCGTGCGTCCGCGTTCGCGCCGGACGGTGGCAATGACCGCGGTGGTCGCAGCGCACCCCCGCGGTACGTGACTCTCCGGCTCGTACCGATAGACTCCCGCCCCCGTTTTTCGGCCGAGCTGTCCGCGCTGGACCAGAAGGCCGGCAATCGGGGACACATTGGCGTGGCGGGGCAGCGCGGACGCCAGGACACGTTGCGAGTGCGTCAGGATATCAAGTCCCGTCATATCCATCAAGGCAAGAGGCCCCATGGGGAACCCGAACGCGACCGCTGCTTGATCAATGGCGGTCGCCGTCGCCCCCTCTTCCAACAGCCAGAACGCCTCCTGCCCGTAGGGGACCAACAGACGAGTTACCAGGAACCCAGGGCGTGAAGCGACCAGCACGGGCGTCTTGTCCAGCGATTTGGACCAGTGCATCGCCGTCGCCAGAATGTCCGTCGGCGTGGTGTCGCGCCGAACAATCTCCACCAATGGCATGCGCTGCGCCGGGTTGAAAAAGTGCATGCCAATCAACCGCCGCGGGTGCCGCATTCGCGCGGCCAGCACGTCCAAGGGGATCGTTGACGTGTTCGAAGCAAGGATGGTGCCGGCCGGACACACGGCCTCCAATTGGTTGAGCACACCCTGCTTGACCTGGACGTCTTCAAACACCGATTCGATCACCAGATCCGCCCGTGCCACGCCGTCCCAATGCGTTGTCATCGATATCAACTTCAGCGCGCGTTCGGCGCGCGACCGGGCCAGTTTGCCACGTGCCACACGTTGTTGGATCGAGGCACGTATCTTATCCGTTCCCTTCGCCAGCGCCGCCATGTCCTGATCCAAAACGACCACGGGGACGCCGGCCAGGACCAAGACTTGCGCGATGTCCGTGCCCATGGAGCCCATGCCAACGACCGCCGCATGCGTGAGCGGCCGGGTGGCTTCGTCCGCCAGTTCGGGGATCTTGCTTGTTTGGTGCGTGGCGAAAAACAAGTAGATCTTGTTCCGTGTACCCCGCGATTGCATGCACTCGGCAAAGACCTGTTGTTCCTTCGACAAACCGGCCGCGTACGATTCTTCCAGGCCCGCCTGCACCGCCGCGACGATCTTCCACGGCGCGATGATCTCCGGCCGCGCGTGGCTAAGCATTCGCGCTGCCCTCTTATATGCGGCGTTTCTGACCGGCGCGTCCTTGACCTTGTTGGTCAGCCCACTCGTTCTTCTGGGCACGGGCGTGCGGAGGACCAGGTCCCGCGCGCGTCGTACCACCAGGTCGTCCGGACATATCGCGTCTACCAGTCCCAAAGCAAGGGCCCGCCGGGCATCGACAGTTTCGGCCGTCAGCAGCATTTTCAGAGCTGCCGCCGGCCCGACCAGTCGCGGCAGCCGTTGCGTCCCGCCGGCACCCGGATTGATGCCCAGCCTGACCTCGGGCATGGTAAACCGACAACTGTCGCCGGCGACTCGATAGTGGCACGCCATGGCCAGTTCCAGGGCCCCACCGATCACCCTCCCGGTCAACGCGGCGACCACCGGTTGCACGCGGTCCTCGATCTCCTGGAACGTCGTCTGGAAGAGCTGGCATAATCGCACGGCGTCTTCCCCAGATGTGATCTGCCGGAATAAGTCAACGTCAGCCCCGGCGCTAAAATGCGCGGCATCTCCGGTGATGACAACCCCTCGAATCGTGGCGTCCTCATCAGCTTCCTGAATCGACGCCCGCAACTGGGATAGCAACTCGAGCGTGATCGTATTCAGCGGTGGCGAGTTGAGTCGCAGAACGCGGACGCCATCGAGGTCTTCAGATTCAACCATATCGGTCAGAGTAGCTGTTCACGGTTCGTAAGAGGCTTAACCGCAGATGAACGCGGATAAACGCGGGTATCTATGGGAAAGCGTTGATTCTTGCTTTGTGTCGGACATGGCAACGATCGCCCTTTCGACATTGCCAATAGCACTTTTGGTTGCATTATCTTCGTTCATTTGCGTTCATCTGCGGTTTTCGGACTTCCGAGTCGTGAACGGTTATCGGTCAGAGTACCAGCGTCAGTTTGAGTGACCCTTCGGCCTGGGCCGGATCGGCATACATTTCAAACGCCTCGGCGGCTTTCTCCCACGGCAAACGGGGTGTTACCATATCGACCAGATCGGTGCGCCCCTGGACGATCATATCGACCGCGTTCTGAAAGTATTCCATGCACTCCGGTCCCATCGAGGTAATGATCTCCGTCTCGTTAGCCACAGTGTGAAACCAGGGGAACTCCTGCATATCGTTGTGGGGTACGCCGAACACATACAGCCGCCCCTGCCGGCGAGGCAAATGGGCGGCGGTCGTGAGGGCGTCAGGTTTGCCGACCGCTTCGACACAGAAGTCGACCATCTCGCCGTCGGTCAACTGCCGCACTGCTTCGACGACGTCGCCTTGGGAAGCGTCCACGACATCGGTGGCGCCGAACCGCTTCGACCAATCGAGCCGCCAGGCGACGTGGTCGATGCCGATGACCTGGCGTGCTCCCATGCGCCCAAGCAGATGCGTGAAGATCAGTCCCATGGGCCCTTGCCCGATGACCGCGCAGCGCTGCTTGATCACGGGCCCGGTCCGCGCCAGTGCGTGTAGTACGTTTGCCAACGGTTGTGCCACGACCAGTTCGCTGATGTCGGGCGCGTCGGCCGGCATCCGTGCCATTCCTTTCGCCTTCGAGACGATGAATTTCGCAAAGCCGTCGTAGTCATCCGGATTGGTGAGCATCAGCGTGTCGGGCTCCCCGCCTTCGTCCCTGGTCTCCCAATCACTCC
>CAZSOG010000295.1:0-6545 GCA_964607555.1 uncultured Pirellulaceae bacterium
TTCTCCGTGTCCTCTGTGCCTCTGTGTTTTCATTCTTCTGTCAGTCCACCTGAGCTGCCCAGACGGCTCACGATCTTCTTTCTTGGTCAACGACACATGGGTCAACCAGGCCTGTCGCAATCGGGCTTTTTTTGCGAGAATGTCCGGAATTGGAATAGGTTCGCGATTTCAAAGAAGGAGGCGATCAGTGATCGCCACCCGGCCATGGATCTGAGTAAATATCGTGATGAGATCAATGCGATCGACGATCAGCTGCTGCAATTGCTGGCGCGACGGCGGGAGTCGGTCGGTCGCGTCATCGAGCTGAAAGAACGCAAAACGCTCCATTTGCGGGACGTACGGCGCGAGGAGGAGGTCTTGGCGCGGCTCATCGCCCGGGGGCGCGAACTGGGCCTCGATGCACATGCCGTGACAAAGATTTTTCATGAGATTATCGACGATTCGGTGCGATCGCAGCAGTTGTTTCTGCAGCGCAACCGCAACCCGCGGCCGGACGCGGCGCGGCTCACCATCGCCTATCAGGGCACCGAGGGAAATTTCAGCCATTCGGCGGCAAAGCAGTTCTTTGCCGATTGCGAGGAGCGCAGCACGTTCGTCGGCGGTTCCACGTTTGAAGATGTCGTGCAAGCAGTTGAGAAAGGGGATGCGGACTACGGCGTGCTGCCCGTCGAAAACACGACGGCCGGCGTGATCAACGAAGTGTATGATCTGCTGCTGCGAACCAAACTGCACATCGTCGGCGAGGAGATTTACGAGATCAATCTCTGCCTGGTCGCGGTCGATAGGGTACCACTCTCCAATATCCGAAGGGTTCTGTCCCAATGGCAGGCTCTGGCACAATGCAGTCGGTTCCTGTCCCAGCTGGACAACTGCCAGAAAGTACCGACGGTGGATACCGCGAAAGCAGTGCGCCGGGTCAAAGAAGATCAAGATCTGTCGCAAGCCGCGATTGCGGGCGAGCCGGCCGCGCAGGTGTACGGTCTGCGCGTGCTCGAACATAACATCAGTGATCAGCCGGAGAATTTCACGCGCTTTATCGTTGTCGCCACGCGGCCGATCGAGGTCGATTCGCGCATTCCGGCGAAGACGTCGATGATTGTGGCGACCGCGCACGAATCGGGCGCTTTGATCAAGGCGCTGGTCGCTCTGGAACGTTACGGAATCAACATGACGAAACTGGAGTCGCGCCCGCGTAAGGGTTCCCGCTTCGAATACGTCTTCTATATCGATTTCGAAGGAAATGTCAGTGAACCGCGCGTCGAGCAAGCCCTGGTCGAACTTCGTGGCGCGACGAGTTTTCTGAAGATCCTGGGCAGCTATCCGATCTTTGACCGCGACCGCACGGCGCCGACGCTGGAGGCACTCGTTGGGCGACCGGCGGCGGCCGCGGAACAATCTGGCGTGGCATCGAGCGAATCGCCGAACGAGACGGCGCACGTCACCGAGCAGCCGGTCAAGTATCGACTGGCGAGTCGGCAAACAAAACACCAGGACACAGTCGTGCGCGTGGGGAACGTCGAAATTGGTGGTTCACGATGCGTGATCCTGGCCGGTCCGGCGCTGGTCGAATCGGAAGAGCAGATCGATGCGTGTGCACGTCACGTCAAGGAATGCGGGGGGCACGTGCTCAGTGGCGGCTGTTTTCAGCCGAGCACGCGGCCCTTTGGATTTCAAGGACTTGGACTGCAGGGTCTTCAGTTGCTGGCGGCGGCGGGAAAACGCTACGACTTGCCGGTCACGACCGAAGTGAACTCGCCGGCCGAGATCCAGCAGGCGGCGGACCTGGCCGACCTGCTGATTGTCGGCCATCAGAACATGCAGAACTTCAGGCTGCTGAGTGAACTGGGCGGCTTGAATGGTCGCGTGATGTTGCGGCGCGGTCGGTCGGCATCACTGGAGCAATTGCTGGTGGCGGCCGAATATCTGCTCCAGAAAGGCAACCAGCAAGTCATGTTGTGTGAACACGGAATTCGCACATTCGAGACGGCGACCGGCAGCACGCTCGATCTGGGCGGCATATCCATCTTGAAAAAACTGACGCATTTGCCGATTGTCGTCGATCCATCCCACGCGGCCGGCCAGCCGGATCTTGTTGTCCCACTGGCATTGGCGGCACACGCCATCGGTCCGCATGGGATGATGTTCGAAATTCACCCCGATCCGGAAAACGCACAAAGCGACGGGCCGCGATCGCTGTCGTTCGACCGCTTCCGTAGCCTGGTTGCCGAAGTGTTCTGCAAAAACATCTGATGCATCACAGCTCCTTCGTTATCCAACACTGGAGACGTACCATGGCTTTCTCACGAACGGCCCAATTGTGTATCGCTGCCCTGCTCACCTGCACGGCCCTGGGACCGCGACTCATGGCCCGCGACCCGAACGAGCTTGACATCCTGACCGACCAATATCCGCGCGCGTTTTTTTTCCGGGCAACGGAAAGTGCCTACAACAAGCGCGCATATCCGACCTACGAGAGCTGGGAATCGCAGTTCTGCCGCTTGCAAGGGATCATTGGCAAGTGCCTGGAAGAAGAATGCCGGGGCCGCGAGCCGCGTAATGCCGAGTTCTTCAGCCGGTTCAAAAAACAGCATCCAAACCAGGTCGTGCTGTTGCATTTTAACGGCAATGCACGCGACCCGCGTTACCACACGGAGAAGTACTTTGCCGGCCATTGGATCTATCGCCGCGCGGTCGCCATCACGCGAGATATTCCCGCCGCGGATGGCGAGACAGTGATCCACGTCGCCGACACGCGTGGCTTTCGCGTCAATGCGGGCCGCTACCACACATCGAACGATGACATCGCGCTGTTTGGCATGACCACCGACGGCAAGCATGATTGGTACCACTGTGAACAAGTGCAATTGCTTTCGATTGATCCAGATGCCAAGACGATACGCGTGAAGCGCGGTTGCTACGGGACGCGCCCCTTGGCGTTTCGCGCGGGGCATTCACGTGCCGCGGCACATCAGGTCGAGGGACCCTGGGGACGCACCAATAACATCATGTGGTTCTACAACTACAGTGTTCGATGCCCGCGTGACAAGGACGGACACTCCTGCAGCGATCTATTGGTGGACGACCTCGCCACGTGGTTCGGCGCCGGCGGCAAGTTGGCCGCCTTCGACGGACTCGAATTCGATGTCATGTTCAATGAAACGCATGGTGATACTGACGGCGATGGCGCGGAGGATAATGGCGTGGCGGACGGCATTAATCAATATGGGATCGGAATGGTCCAGTTTGCCGCCAGGTTGCGGCAGCGCATGGGCGACTCATTTATCATGCAGGGCGACGGCGCGTTGGGGCGGGGCGGCGTACGCAGTCAGCGTGCCTGGGGCATCCTGAACGGGATCGAAAGCGAGGGGTGGCCCAATCTGAGTGATTGGGAGATCGATGACTGGTCTGGGGGCATGAACCGGCATCGATTCTGGCAAGCGAACGCACGAGCGCCGGCCTTCAACTACGTCAATCACAAATGGAATCAGCCGGTACCGGGTAAGCCCGGCGCACGCGCCAATCCGGATGTGCCCTACGCTCGTCACCGTCTGGTGTTCGCCGCCTGCCAGTTGATGGACGCCGCGACCTGTTATTCGTTCGCCCCGCCGCGCGATCCCGATGGAAAGTTCGGCGTGTGGGACGAATTGCGATGTGGTACGGAGCATCGGACGGGGTGGCTTGGCAAATCGGACGGGCCGGCCATTTCCCTGGCGGTCCAACAGCGGGACTTGCTCGTGGGAGAAGGGCACGGAGCGGCACTGGCCAAACGCATTGGCGGGGCGGTCGCGGCGCGGGTGACCAACGACGGAGTGCGCGTCACACCGATGGGGTCGGATCACGCGCCCCCTACAGCACTCCGTTTCACCGTAAAATCGGTGCCGACACATGGCGCGGATCTCTACGTCACGGTCACGATGAAAGGCGACGCGCGCAAGAATTATCCGGCCAGTATGGCTCGATTTGCCCAAGTCGGTGCGAGCGGCGGGATGATTGACTTGATGGCCGGTCCGACCGCGGCGACCGGAATCAAGGTGCGCGGCGCGAAAACCGAACAACCGCTCGATCGAACGACCGGTGCTCAAGTCCAGCTGCAACCGCGAACGCTGAGCGGGAAGAAGCTGCCCACCTATTTCGTGCACCCGCCTTACAAAGGCCGAGTCGGTTACACGTTTTGGGCCAAGGAGACCGAAGTGCCTCCCGATAGCGTGCTCAGGTTCTTCATCGGCATGGGACCGATGAGTCCGAAGCGGTCCGATGGGGTTCTGTTCGAGGTGTATGTCGCGGAATTGGCGAACGGCAAAACCGGCCAGTACACGCGGATATTCGAGGCGACCGCCAAGCAAGATCGCTGGACACCGGAGAGTGTGTCACTCGCCCAGTGGGCGGGTAAGCGAGTGCGTCTGAAATTCGTTGCGGACTGCGGCCCGCATGACAATGCCACAACCGACCACGCACATTGGGGCGCCGTGAGAATCGTGGCCGGAAAGAACAGCAACAAGATCACCAAGTTCAAACAGTACATGACCTGGGTCAACTCGCGGTCGTTTCAATCGACTTTCTACTTCCAGGAGGTGAAGTCGGACCGGGTCGATTTGTCGTTCCAGATCGAGGGTCCTGAAGCCGTGACCATCGAGTCGATTACGGCGCACGCGTCTCCCGATGCGGGTTGCCGCGTGTTTCAGCACGGGTTGGTGTTGGCCAATCCAAGCCACGGATCGTTCACCTTCGACATCGCAAGACTCAGTCCGGGGCGTAAATACCGACGCTTGCAGGGGACACGAACCCAAGACCCCAAGGCGAATAACGGCCAGGAGGTCGGATCCACTGTAACATTGGGGGATCGAGAAGGGCTGTTCCTGGAACGAATCGAGTAGGACGCGGTCGGCGCCGGCACGTGTATCGGGGCATCTTGGTCGTTGGCGCAAGAACGTTTTGTGGTAACTGTTCACGGACCAGACGAAAAAGACCACTAATCGACGCTAATTCTCGCTAATATCGGAGAACCTTATCTTGAAAGGCCTTCGACTTTTCTACGACCTGCCGAATTTATGTTGCGTGTTGCAGATTTGCCAGGTCGGCATTATTAGTGTTGATCAGTGAAGATTAGCGTTCCTTGATAGCAGATGTCATGAACGGCTACGTTTTGTCAGATTCGTCCGTGAATCATCTGGGCCAGCGGAAAAACTCGGCAGGCCGTTTATCCGCTTCTTCGACGGACGTGACCGTCCGTCGTGCATGTTGGAAATCAGGTCGACTGGCGCATTGTTGTTCGAGTCCGCTTCCGAATCCCATTTCCGGCAAGGGGCCTTCTGGAATACCGACCGCGCGTGTATCTTTGCGGAGAATGTGCGGATTTTTTCATCTAAGCGAAAGGACGATTCCATGCAAGTGAAAGTGGACGACACGCTCTGCACAGGCTGCGAAATGTGTGTGGATACGTGTCCGGAAGTGTTCGAAATGGGCGACGCGGTTGCACAGGTCAAGGTCAACCCTGTCCCGGAAGAATGCGAAGAGACATGCCAGGACGCTGCCGACAGTTGCCCGTGCGAAGCGATCGTCATTGAATAATCGATGTTTCACGGTGGACAGAGAATAGCCACCGCCACGTAAACAAATGAACATGACTCCGGGCCCGCAAGGGCGCGGAGTTTTTTGTTGGCCGTCGACAGGCAACCGCGTTCTTGCCCAGTATTCTCCCCTCCGCGCGCGTGAACCGGACACTCGCTATGATATGTGTGTCAAAATCACGGACGCGACCTGCTCGGGTGATGGGCGGGTCGTATCGACCACCAGGTCGAAATTCCGATCCGCGAGAAAATCATCAATCTGATAGTACGTACGATAGCGCACGCGAATCGCATTCTCACGATGCAGTGTCTGGGACCTGGCTTGATCGATGGAAATCTGTTCACGTGCCGCAATCCGTTGGATACGCGTATCGAAATCGCAATCGAGTTTCACTTTGAAGGCATCCGGGATGAAATGCCAGGTCAGCCGGCCTTCACAAATGAACCGCTGGTGCGTCGCACCGAATTGGCGAATGTAGTCATCCAGGTCGCGATCCAAGCTCGAGTCGCGGGTGGCCAACGTCTCCAACTCGGCCAGACTGAGCTTTTTTTTCTCAGCCAATTGCCGGTACAGGTCTCCGGCCGAGACGGCCTGCCAGCCGAGTCGCGCGGCGAGTAAGCGAGTTGTCGTGCCCTTGCCGACTCCGGCAAGCCCCGATAACGTGATTTTCTCAATCGCCACGATCGATTCCCAGTGCTGGCGGTTCCCCGGTTTCGAACGACAAGCACCCATTCTAGCCACCGTCAACAGGGTTAAGCAACAGGCTCGGGTTGCGATCGGCCACAGTTCGCTCGACAATTGACGGGGATCGTGAGATCGGTCACATTACAGATTGTGCGCGGGACGGCGTAGTGCAGAATCATTCGCTCTACCGAGTCGAGTCCGCCATAGGCGGACGGGACAAAACCTAGCGCTGTGCGCCGGTCTCCTGACCCCGCACGGGTGCGACCGAAGGTCTCCACCGAGTCGCCGTGCGT
>CAZSOG010000296.1:0-6531 GCA_964607555.1 uncultured Pirellulaceae bacterium
CCTCGCCGGGACACGGTCGTGAATCGGTAGTTTATTTTGCCGAGCGTCCTTACTCTTAATCTTAATCTTCTTCAGGCATTCACGTGCGCGGTGATCGTCTCCAATTCCTCAAGTCGAGACATGTGCCCCGCCATGCCACGAAGGCATTGGCCGAAAGAGATTAAGATTAAGATTAAGACGCGTGAGGTGGGGGGCAGACCTAGTTTTTTGTTTCTGTTTGCCAAGCGATGCGTGACGGTCGGCCCATGCATGGTCGCTGATCCAAGATAAGCGCTGCTATCAACAAACAATAGGGTCTCGTCCTTGCTCATTGCCTCCGAAGCACGGTCGCCTGGTTGAGCTTTCGGAGCACCGGCCGCGGCCCGATACCTACTCCGCCCTTTTCGACCCAGCGCGGCGGACCAAGTCGACAAACTCGGCGCGGCGGCCGTGCGAGTCGTCGCCCATTGCGTTGCCGGCCCACGCTTCCACGGCGTGAAAGGAAAGCTGACCGCAATAGGGCGAGTCGCGCAGCAGCATGCCAAACGCGGCCACCGTCGCCGCAAAGCGAAAATCGTCGCTGGCACCCTCGAATGACCCGGCTTTGCCACTCAAGGGTACCTCGATCAGCGAGCTCTCATTGCGCTCCGGTAGCTTGTAACGCAGACTCAACGTCAATAACTCCCCCGACTCGGCGGCATCGGTTAGCTCGCGCGCGTCGATCTCGGGCATGGCTTTCTGCTGGTACTTGAGCCGAGTCTTTCCCGCGCGCAAGTCCCTGACGCTGGTGGACGTGGATTTGGCAGTTGGTTCGAGCTCGTACAATACCGTGACCGACTGCCCCGCTCCAAATTCCCCCGCGTCCTTCGCATCATCATGGAAATCCTGATCGGCCATCACGCGGTTCTCATACCCAATCAAGCGATATGCATGAACTTCCGCTGGATTGAACTCCACCTGAGCTTTCACGTCTTTCGCGATTGTGACCAGGCTGCCAGTCATCTGCTCGACCAGCACCTTGCGGGCTTCACGTAGCGAATCGATGTATCCATACAGGCCATTGCCGTGGTCCGCCAGTTGCTCGAGCTTCGCGTCCTTCAAGTTGCCCGTCCCGAACCCGAGCACGGTCAAGAAGACGCCGCTCCGAGCTTTTTCCGTGATCAGCTGGACCAACTGCTCATTATCGGAGATACCGACATTCAGGTCTCCGTCCGTGGCCAAGATAACCCGGTTCGTGCCTCCTTCAATGTAATTCTGGACCGCCTTCCGGTACGCCAGTTCGATTCCCGCGCTGCCGTTGGTCGAGCCACTCGCGTGGAGAGATTCAATGGCCGCGTTGATCTCGGCCTTCCGGTCACCCGTGGTCGTGTCGAGTTGCAGTCCCGCCTGGCCCGCGTAGGTGACGAGCGTCACTCGATCGTTTTCGGTCAACCGCTCAACCAACATCTTCAACGCCTGCTTGAGCAGCGGCAGTTTGTCACCGGCTTGCATTGACCCGGAAACATCGAGCAGGAACACCAGGTTGCTGGCGGGTCGTTTGTCGGTATCGATTTCCTTGCCTTGCAAGCCGATGCGTAACAGCAGATGGCCTGTTTTCCACGGACACCCGGCCACCTCCATGTTGATTGAAAACGGATGGCGGCCGTCCGGTTGTGGGTAATCATATTGGAAGTAGTTCACCAGCTCTTCAATGCGCACGGCGTCGGCTGGAGGCAGCGCGTCATGGGTCAAGAAACGCCGCACGTTGGCGTACGCCGCGGTATCGACATCGATGGAAAACGTGGACAGGGCCGTGGCGGGTCCCACGACAACGAATCCGTTTTCGTGAATCGTGCCATATTCTTCACCGGCCCGAGGGCCACCGTGCAACGGTGTTTTCCGTGGATCGCACAACCGGTCACCGTCGCGCGACAGGCTCATGCGGCTCACGCTAAGCCGTTCCCACCCAACTTGCCCCTCGGTCAGCGATGCCGCCCTATCAGATGCCGAGGAACTCGTGTTGAAGACTATGGGACTTCGATCGTCCATCGGTACGCTGGATTCATCAATGGAATCACGAACACCGTTCTTCGACGAATCGGCTGCTTGCTGGGATTGTATCCTGTGTATGAATCGACTCTTCCACCGCAGATTCAACGCGACCGCTGAGTTGGGATCCAGTTGGGTAGCCTGGCGAGCAATCATTTCCGCTTCCGCGTAGCGTTGTTCGTCCAACAGCTTGTCAAACTGATCCACCAATTCCTCCAGCGTCGCGGCGTGCTGGTCTGCCGGATGAAGTGGTACTGTACTATTGTGGGAAGTGGTTGCCGCGTTGCGTGGGTGATCCGGTTTTACGGCAAAGGTCCGCGTCGGCAGCGGATCATCCCGTTGCTGAACTGCCACCAACACCAACACGATGGCACTGGCGACACTTGCCACGAGCAACCATCTTCGCGAGTTCCACTTGCGCGCGGACTCCGCGCGTCGCGCCACTATGTTGTCATGTTGCTCGACATTGTCCAGGTGACACTGGAGCGTTGTGCGCACAACGTCGGATGCTTCAGTAACATCAGCATCTTCCGACTCACGCAGGAGAACGGCAAGTGTGCGGATTTCATCCAACGCGTTGAGCGCTGGCCGATTGTCATCAAGTCGCGTCTTGATCACCTCGGCTTCATCCGTCGACAATTGGTCGAGTGCAAACGCCGTCAGTTCAGCGTTGCCCGAACTCTCCTCATCGGACAACTGGTTGGCTTCCGATTCCGGCACGCGCTCTTTTCGGTTCATGAGCTTTGACCCTTCCTCGACAACAGTTCAGCGGCGGTTACACCGTGTTGGGTAACGGCCGCCGTTCGGTTTCCAGCAAGACCATCCCTGTCGAAGGATAGTAACGCACGCACTTTCGGATGTTCTCGTAGCCACGTGAACCCGCGGTGTGCTTGGACGCGCACACCACCCTCTTGCTGATTGGTGATTTTCGCAATCTCGCCATAGCGCCATCCTTGACACCAGAGTACGATTACTTCACGCTGCGACGGTGGCAGTTGGTCGACGAGTTTCCACAGCCAATCGCCCAGGTCCTTCCGTTCCGCCAGCACGGCTGGATCCGGGGGCGAGACGCTGAGTGGCGGATCAACGCGTTCGAGGGATTCTGACTGTTGTCCGACCTTGCGCTGCAAGTCCACGATCCGGTTCCGGCACACCTTGAACAACCATGGTCTCGGGTGCTTCGGAAATCGCGCGTCGCTCTGGTCGCAAAGCTTCAGGAAAGCATGTTGAACAACATCCTTCGCCGCATCCGGGTCCCTCATCATGCGCGCGGCATAGCGCATCAACGCCCCTTCGTGTTGGTCCAATGCGGACATCACTCGCGCGCGTCGTTTGCTGTTATTGCTGCCTGCCATGGCCTGCTCTTGAGTGCGTTGCTTGTTGCTTCCCAGTATTACCACGTGGAAGTGGCGACATCGTTACACATTTTAGTGGAAAAATCCTGGCAGGCAGGCGTTTTTCGCGATGCGCGCATGTGGCAGTCTGAGAATCTAATAAATGTGTCGACGCCAACCGCCTTTGTGCGGTGGGTGAAGAAATCTCGGTGGTCAACGTCACCTAGCCCTCACGCAAGCATCCCCCATCGGCCCGGATGCCCCCGCGTTTACGCGGCGGGAGCCTCACCTTCCACCTAGCCGGCACGCCAACATCCCCCATCATCCCGGACGACGGTGGGGTGGCGCGAGGCTAGGGATCGGGCCCGAAAAAACGGGATTGACAGGATTTCGAAAAGACTCCCCAATCTAAGGACCGGGCACGTCTGTATCCCAATGCTCGTGAGTTGCTACTGTCGTGTGATGGCGGCGGAAGCAACGGCAGCCGGCCCCATATCTTCAGGCAGAAGTTGCAGCAGATAGTCAACGCATTGGGTGTGTCCGTGCGCGTGGCTCACTATCCCGCGTATTGTTCAAAGTACAATCCGATCGATCGCCGTTTGTTCAGCCATGTGACCCGCGCATGTCAAGGCGTGCCATTCGATACCCTGGCGACAGTTCGATCACTCCTGGAAGAGACGAGTACGAAAACGGGACTCTCGGTAACCGTTCGCGCCATCGAGATGATCTACGAAACAGGCCGAAAGGCAAGCGAAGTTCTCAAGAAGACCATGCCGATCATATTTGACGACATCCTACCCAAGTGGACGTATCAGGTCATCCCGCAGCCCAGTCCAGCCAAGATTCTGGTTTAATTAAATTGCCGATCCTTAATGATCAGAGGCGGCAAGTCGCCATTTCAGCCAGGCGTACATGCTGGCGCCGATTTGTTTGTAGCCCACGGCATTCGGGTGAACCCCATTGTTTGTCGAGTAGCCGTCGATTGGATCCAGGTTCAACTGGGTTGGAATGACGAATAGTTTGTCTCGTTGGCGCGTGGCGAATTGTTCGATCAGCCGCTGCACCAGGCGGTGTTGGATTCGCTTCCATCCCCAGCGATGATAGCGTCCTTTGTAGTTCGCCTGAAACGCTGCCTCGCGCGCGTTGGGAGGCGTCGTCAGGCAGATACCGACCTCCGCTTTCGGCACCGCTTTGCGAAATGCGTCCAGCAGGACTTTGGCGTGTCCGAGCATGGTGTCAATGTGGGCGTCGATGGCTGCGGGGTTATCGGGTGGCGCACCGAAACAGTCATTGATGCCAAGCATGAAGATGACATAGTCGGGCCGCTCGGCCTTGCATTCTTCTTGGAAATACCGATCGACGTCGAGACGCGGTTTGCCGTCTTTGGCCAGATAGACAAAAGGACTGCTGCGTTTGCGATAGGTGCCATCGGGGGTGGGCTCGTAATGCGCCGCGAAACGCTGCCACGTCCAGCCGCCGTAACCTTCGTGCGCGACCCCGTCGTGCGCCTGCTTGGGTCTGTGCGTACCCAACATCCGCCAGCGTGGATTCGACGGCAGGGAAAGCAAACGAGCCAATTCGTTCGGATACTGCGTGGCATGCGTGAGGCTGTCGCCCACGATCAAGAGTCGAATCTCACGGCCGGCGCCGGCGTCCGCGGCAACGACGTGCAGTTTCGTGGCGGCGCGGGCCAGGGGTTTCCCGGTAGGCCCAAGCACGGCAATCGACAAGTCGTGCGCGCCGACATCATGAACGCCCGGCGTTACCGTCCAACGCCGTTTCTCGACGTTGCCGATGTCACAGGTCACGCGATAGCGATACGCATCCGGTGTTTGCGTGAGCACGATGTTGTCAAAATAGATACTCATCTCGACACCGGACACCGCGTAGAAGTCGCTCGACAAGGTCAGTTGCAGAGCGTTCTGATCCGCGTCGTTTTCGGCCGCGCGAGCCGTCGGCGAGAAAACGATCAGACAAAACAGCACGAGTTTAGTCGGTTTCATCATACGTCCTCTCCCCCCAGTGGGCGGCAGTTGTTTTCTATTTTGTAACCGTTCACGCACCGGAAGTCTTGAAACCGCTGATAAACGCGGATGGACGCAGATATTCTACAGGCGGTTAGGGTCGTCCGACTGGATAGTAAATTGACGCGGTCCGTTCTCCCGCTGGTCGAACTAGCACAGGACATTTCAAAGTGGCGGCGGCATAATAGCCGTTCTCCGTAAATATCAGCGTTTATCCGCGTTCATCCGCGGTTAAGTATCTTACGAGCCGTGAACGGCTACGTATTTCTTGATGTAGTCCGGATCGATATCGACGCCGATGCCGGGACCGGTGGGAACTTTGATCTTGCCGTCCTCCAATCGGAGCGTAGACGTTTTGCATTCGATGGGCAAATTCGTATAGCCCTTGAATTCGATATGGGGGCCGGCATTCGGCATGGCGGAAACCAAGTGTAACATGTAAATAAAGCCAAACCCTCCGGACAAGTGCGGGATGCATTTCTTGCCCATGGCATCTCCCATCCGCGCCACTTTCAGTGATCGAATCATTCCCCCGAAGTAATAATGATCCGGCTGAACAATATCCAAACCGTCATTGGCCAGCAGCCAGCGAAAGGCATATAGGTCATGTTGCTGTTCACCGCCGGCGACCGGAATGGAAAGCGCGTCCGCGACCTGTTTCGTGCCATCGAGCCAATCAAAGTACACCGGTTCTTCAAAATAGCGGTAGTTGTAATCTTGCAGCAACTTACCCACTCGAATCGCTTCGTTCACATCCTTGTAATAGCCGTTGGCGTCGGCATAGAGTGCCATGTCGTCGCCGAAGGTTTCCCGGATCCGTGGAATAATCGCCTCGGTCCTGCCGGCCGGGCCCCGCGCATCGAGGTCCTTGGTCATGAACATGAGCGCGCCGACTTTTATCTTAACGGCCTTGGCCTTGCTTTTTTCCACCGCCGCCTTGATGAGCGCCACCGATTCCGCGACGGGTTTTTCCCGCCATTCCGTGGCCTGGTAAACCGGGACGTGCGTGTTATGAATCTTTCCAATCAACTGGCCGACCGGCCTTCCTGAGATGCGCCCCATCATGTCGAGAATGGCGAACTCGATCGTGGCCAGCGGTATGCCGATCCCGAGCCCACCCAAACGGAAGTTGAAAGCGAACACAAGGGCCTTTTCGATGAGCTCAT
>CAZSOG010000297.1:0-6510 GCA_964607555.1 uncultured Pirellulaceae bacterium
TAGGAGTTAGGAAGAAAGTGGTTGAGTGGGGGTGGTCCGGGTGTCGTTGAGAGAACACAGCGCTGTGCGCGGGTCTCCTGACCCCGCACGGGTGCGACCGAAGGTCTCCAATGCATCGCCCCATGCGTCAGTTGGTTGGAGGTGAAACCTCGTTAGATTCTTGGGCGGAAGGATGTGCACGCGCCGTGCGCGCGTATTTCCAAGCGCCGGGCGGGAACGCGACCGAAACAGGGCGTGCTCCCTTGTCGGTTGCGGGCCGCCCGCATTCGGAAGAACACATGAGAGTCCGGCGCACAACCAAACTGCTAGTCGAGCCACCGTCCATGGCGACCGGGGACATCGCATTCAACCTGATCGTCTTTTTTCTGGTCTGCGCGTCCACTGCGCCGGACAGCGGACGCCGCCAGAACATACCAAGTAGCGAAACCGCGAAACACGACCAGAAGACCGAGCATATTGAAATACAATTGACCCGGACCACGATGATGCTGAACGGAGACCCAATGCCGCCACGCGATTTGTTGCCCCGCCTGAAAGGCATGTTGGCCGGAAAAACACGCCCGGCCGAGCGCGTGGTTGTCGTTAAGAGCCGTCCCGATGTGCCGTACCATCACTGGATTGACGCGACCGCGTTGATCGAGGCGGCCGGAGGTATCATTACCATCCAACGCGAAGAGCAGCGCGAAGTTCGGATTGGAGATTAGTCATGAAGATCCGTCGTAAGGTGATCGAGGCCCATGTGCCCAGTATTGCGATGGGTGATATTGCGTTTAATATTCTGATCTTCTTCGTGATTCTGGCACGTGCCAATGATGACAGCTATTTGCAATGGCGCCCGGCACGGTCCAACGATGTCCAAGCTGCTGGATACGCGAAGGTCAGCGTGCTGATCGACACGAACAATAAACTCTATCTCAACGGTCATCAGGTCGGACTCTCCACGCTGGCACAACAGATCCAGACGCTGTTGGGTGATGCCCCGGCCGGTGACCGAACGGTTCTTCTCAAGGTTGACCGCGATGCCCAGGCGCTTTACTACGAACCGGTGATCGAGGCGATCAGCGAGGCGGGCGGCGATCTGGTCCATGTACTCGAACCCCGGCGAAAGACACAATGAACCCATCGGAAAATACACCCGAGCGTCCCGATCAACATTGCCGCCGTGGTGGGCTGGCCGGTGATGTTCGGCAGTTGAAAACACATGGCTCGGCGACCGCGGCCGAACTGCGCGAGTTTCTCGCGCAGACGCGCGGCCGCAACGCACAGGAAGTGCTCGGCCTGGTCGCCGAAAGCCAGTTGACACGGAGTATCACGCTGGCCGCCGTCGGCACCGTGATCGTATTGGTGGCCGCGAGCGTGATCCCCTGGCTGATCGGGTATGGTCCGGCGGCTCGAAACGGCGTCAAGCGGCCGGCAACAACCGCGGCCGGTGAGGAAACAGAGATGCCGGACGTGACACCGGATCATGCCAAGAATGCGGGTTCTACCACGCAACCATCGTCGCGAACGATGCCAAACGGCACCGACACCAGGAAAGCGGTCAAAGCGATGGGATTGGACGAAACAAAGGCGGCGGACCCGAATACCAACCCATTGGAACATCGCCTGGACGATCTGCTGGACAAAGTGAAATGAGCGGCGTGTAGTGCAAAATCATGCGCTCCACCGGGGTGAACCCGGCGGGGGCGGGAAGGTGGTGAAGTGAGCGGACGCCGCTAGTGGTTCAACAAGTGACGCTGTTCAATGATGAGCCGAAGGTACTTGCTTTGCGCGAGACGCACTAATGAGCCGGCACGACAACAGAACGACATTGCGCTCGAATCGCCAGCGACGACAGGCGTTGTGCTGGACGGGTCTGTACGTCGGCGTCTGGCTTGGACTGACTGCCGTTGCGTCGATCGGCCACTGGTGGCTCGTGCGCCGCTGGCTTGACAAATATGGCACGGCCGGCTTCTATCTGATTGGTTTGGCGTGGACCGTTTGGGGTGTCGAAGTGGCCGCGCGCAGGCGAACTCGTTTCGTGCGATCCGACCAACGCCCGGCCGCGCGCGTCTGGAATCCACTCGACCTTGATGCCTGGTACTACGGCCGCCGCAATCAGAAACTCAATCAGTCGATCGCGGTACTGCTCGGCTATTCACTCCTGTTTTTTCTGATTGTCGGCCTGCTCGGTTGGTTGTTGGCGACGCGCGAGTCGTATGAACTGCCTGCTGGCGGTGGTCAGGCCAGACGCCTTGCCCTGACGATTCGCATTCAGAAAGTGATTCGGACGAAGTACGTCGTCAATCCGCTCAGTGCGATCCGCTTCGAGGTACCGCCGATCGAAGACGTTCCATTGCAACTGAACGAAATGACCGAGCACGTCTATTCGGTCGGCTATGGCAAGGGGACCGGCCCGGCGGGTTTCGGCGCGGGCACGGCGCTCGGAAAGGTCCGGTTCATTCGCTTGCAATATGCAGGTGGCGACTGGGACCAGGACTTCGGCATCGGCGCCGATCTGAATATGCTGCTGGAATATGGGATTCGAACGGGCCAGAAAGTGGCCAACCGAACCGAGTCTCGAGCGATCGCTGAACTACGCGGTTTCCCGGCGCGCAAGAGTCCTCCGATCGTCTATCTGACGGGCCAAAAGAGTATTCGTTTAAGTAAATCGGAAATCAACGTGCTGCGTCATTACCTGCTTGAACAGCACGGCATGCTGTTTGGAGATAACGGTGGCAGCCGGCAGTTTCACTATCAGTTTCTGGCGATGATGGCGGCGGTGTTGCCGGATGTCGAGCCGGTGCGAATTCCCTTGGATGATCCGATCCACCGTATACCGTACGCGATTCCCTATCTTCCTTATGTGGCGCCGCATGGTGGCCGCGAAGCGCTCGGTTGGTGGACGCAAAACCGCTGGGTTTGTTATTACCATCCGGGCGATATCGCGGACGCCTGGTGTGATGGACACGCCGGTGTCCGCCGTGAGATTTGGGAAGTCTGTTATCAGTTGGGAACCAACATCATATACTACGCGCACCTGGAGTACGCCAAATGGCTTGCAGCCCAAACAGAGGTTCCGTAGCGGCCCACGCATCTGCCGAATCGGGAGCGTGCCATCGGGATGGATGGAAACGCATGCACGCATTGATCTTGGCTGCGCTCGTGCTGGCGGTCGGCATACGGTCCATTCCCGTTGCCGCCGCCGTCAAACTTGACAAAATGGACTTGGATCGTTGGACGAATCTGCGCGAAGCGGAACGTTACCAGTTGACGGTTGCCGAGCGTTACTACAAACAGGGCAACTGGAAAGCCGCGCTGGCGGAATACGAAAAGTTCGTCACGTTGTACGAGCGTAGTGAGGGAGCCTCGTTTGCGCAACTCAAGTGGGGTTTGTGCCAGGTGCAGTTGCGGCAAGCGAACACGGCGATCAAGGACGGGTTTCAAACGGTCATTGACTACTGGCCCGATTCCCCCGATGCGGTCGTAGCGCGATATTATGTGGGACACACCTATAAAGAAATGGGCCAGGTCGACAAAGCCAAAAAGGCCTATGCGCTTGTCGTAAAGCAACATGCAACGGAGAACGTCGGCATTCTGGCACTTGCCGATCTGCTGGATATCGCCCGGACTCAACATGATCAGACGGCGCGTGGTCAGTATTTGAAGACGCTGACGTTTGATGTGAAACGTAGCGGCGAGACACGCCGGTTATGCGCGCAGGCCGCCCGGCAGTACGCCGCATGGTGTTTCGAACGAGCGGCCGTGGAGGAAGGGGCCAACGCGCTGGCGACAGACTACACCGGATCGGAACTATTCGCCCAGGTGGCATCCCAGGCCTGGGCACTAATCGAAAAACTTGCCGCGGAGGATGCCACGCGAGCCAAAGCGATCAGAATGACGGCTGACGGCGTGGCATGGTGCCAGACTCGATTGCCGAAGGACCCATCGAGTGAAGCCGCGAAATCCGAACGCCTCGCCGGAATGCTCGCAATGGTGGATCTGTACGCCGCTTCCGGTCAGACAAACCGCGTGGTCGAATTGTATCGGGACATCGAAAGCCGTTGCGGGACGAGCGACATCGTGCGCGGCCATCGGGCCGCGTGGCACGAACGGCTCGGACAATTCGAGCAAGCCTACCAGATCTATCGGCAGTTTGACAATGCCGTGGACGGGCGCGCACGTTTGGCGCTGAGCTATCGCCAGCGTAACTTGCCAAAACCGGCCGTCGAAGTTTATCTCCAGTTGGCCGACCTGGAGCCCGGCCGCCGCGCGCATTGGCTTTCCGAGATCGCATCGACGCGCCGCGCGGCCGGGCAGTTCGACGAGGCGATTAAAGTCTATCGGCAGTTGCTCGCGGATGATCCCGGTCAAAGTTCACAATGGCTGTGGCAGATCGGTACAACGCACCGTGACGCGCGACAATGGAAAGAGGCAATCGGCGTTCTCCGGCAGTGTTCGAACTTCCCCCAGCATCTCATGGTGATGGCGACCTGCCACCGTCATTTGAAACAATACCACGAGGCGCTGCTCCTGTATCAGCAGATCGGGGCTGATCCGGCATATGCTGCCTGGGCGGCGTACCAGATCGCCGCGACTTGGGAAGAGGCCGGCGCGAAAGAAAATGCGATCAAAGCGTTCCGGCACGTGTGCCAGCAGTTCCCCAAGACGTCCCAGGCCAGCGCCGCGCATGCCCGCCTGCAGAGTGTTTACAATATCTCCGTCACGCTCGGCGGAGCTTTGGATAAATAAGCGGATCGTTACATCGGTGGACCTGTTACGTCGTGAGGCAGTTTATGTATGCATTGTTCGACGCCGCGATCGTGATGGTAGTACTGGCGGCCGAGTCGGGGCCCGGTTTATCGCCGGCCACGGTTTTCGAAACCGCGCAAGAGCCGGTTGCGCATAATAAGATTGACGAACTGGTCTTCGCACGCTGGCAGCAACAGAAGATCGAACCGGCCCACGTCTGTTCGGATGCCACGTTCGTGCGTCGCGTTTTTCTTGACGTTATCGGCACGTTGCCCACGGCCAGGGAAGCCACGGAATTCTTGAAAGATCACGATCCGGACAAGCGTGGCAAGTTGATCGATCGGCTGCTGCAGCGTCCCGAGTATGCCGAGTACTGGGGGATGAAATGGGCCGATGTGTTGCGGATCAAGGCCGAGTTTCCGATTAATCTCTGGCCGAATGCCGTGCAGGCCTATCACCGCTGGGTGTGTGATGCATTGCGCGATAACATGCCTTACGATCAGTTTGTTCGAGCGCTGCTGACTTCCAGCGGGAGTAATTTTCGTGTGCCCCCGGTCAATTTCTATCGTGCCATCCAGGGAAAAGACCCGCAGGCGATTACGCGGGCAGCGGCCCTGACCTTGCTTGGTGAACGGGCCGACAAATGGCCGGCCGAACGACGCGACGGAATGGCCCAGTTCTTTTCCTACGTCGGCTTCAAATTGACCAAGGAATGGAAAGAGGAAATCGTCTATTTCGATCTCGAGAAAGCGATCGAACAATCCGCACATAAGCACCCCCAGGCAATATTTCCCGACGGCACTCATGTCGTGTTGACGCTGGACACGGATCCGCGGATCGTGTTCGCCGACTGGCTCGTGCAACCGGAACACCCGCAGCTTGGCAATGCCATCGTCAACCGGATCTGGTACTGGCTGCTGGGACGAGGCATCGTGCACCAGCCGGATGATTTTCGGCCCGACAACCCGCCCAGCAACCCGGAGCTGTTGGACTACCTGCGACAAGAACTGATCGCGTCGCATTATGATCTCAAGCACATTTACCGGTTGATTCTGAATTCCGCCACGTATCAACTCGCGTCCATTCCCCGATCGAAAAACCCGCGTGCGGTAGCCTGCTTTGCCTATTATCCGGTCCGCCGGCTCGACGCCGAAGTGCTGGCCGATGCGTTGTGCCAAATCACCGGTACGTCCGAGAAATACTCGAGCGCGATTCCCGAACCGTTCACGTTTATCCCGGAAACAAGCCGCTCGATCACACTGGCCGACGGCAGCACGACGAGTGCGTTTCTCGAGATGTTTGGCCGGCCGCCACGCGACTCTGGGCTCGAATCGGAACGGAATAATAAACCGACGGCCGCGCAACGCCTGCATCTTCTTAATTCCAGCCATGTGCAACGGAAACTTATGCAGGGACGCAAGGTCCGTCGGTTGATCGACGCGAATCGGAGCCTGGAACAAACGGTGGAACAGCTCTACTTGCTGATCCTGTCCCGTTATCCGACCCCCAAGGAAGTGCGGACCATATCCGCGTATGCGCAATCCGGAGTCGTCCAACGGCGTCAGTCTCTGGAAGATCTGACATGGGCGTTGGTCAACAGCGCGGAGTTTCTCTACCGTCATTAATTGGACAACGCCACTTTGTATGTCACGAATGGCGGAAGTCACTACAATCGAGGGAGTTACGCCACCGCCCACCTTGTGTCGGTGGGGGCAGGAAGATGATCGAGTTGCGGGCGCTGCTGTAGTGCAGAATCATGTGCTCCACCCAGACCAGCTG
>CAZSOG010000298.1:0-6503 GCA_964607555.1 uncultured Pirellulaceae bacterium
GACGAGGACAAGAGCCGCCGCCAGCTTCGCCGGGCGACGAGACGATCGCCGCGCTCAACGTCCAGAGTGGAAAGACGCTGTGGCAATGGAATGACTCGCGGATCGTCACGCTGTCCCTGTCCGCCTGGAACGGGCGTGTCTGCTACCACAACTTTGACGATCTCGTGTGCCTGGACCTGGAGTCCGGGGAACCACTCTGGCGTGCACCTTGCCCGTCCTGGCCGGACCTCGTCGGGACGTCCGGCACGCTGGTCATGTACGACGATTTGGTTCTCTACGCGGCCGACCGGGGTGTGCATGTTTTCGCTGCCGCCAACGGCAAGCTACTGTGGAAGGGACCGCGGATCCGACGGACCGGGATCCGGCACCCGCCGGACCTGCAGATCGCCAATGGTTTACTGTGGAGCGGAATCACACCCGACATGCCGACCGGGAATATCCCCAAGGAGGAATCTCCGTTTGCAGTTCCCGAGTTCTCGGGCGTGTTCTTGCAGGGACTTGATCCCCGGACCGGGAAGGTCAAGCGGCGTGTGGACATTAAGGATTTGATGAGTGGTGGCCATCATATCCGCTGCTATCGAAGCAAAGGAACCAATCGCTATCTGATGTGGCCCAAGCGCGGTACGGAGTATGTTGATATTGTGGAAGGCAGCCAGCACGCACGCACGGACTGGTTGCGTGGTGAATGCAGCTATGGGGTCATGCCGTCCGATGGCCTGGTCTTCGCGCCCCCACATCCGTGCATTTGTTTTCCCGGCGTAAAACTGAATGGCTTCTTTGCCGCGTCCGCTCAGCCCATTTCGCGCGTGGCACAGGCCGACGCCCAACGACTGTGGCGCGGGCCCGCCTATTCCATGAAGGCGGTGTCGGACAAGATGCTGTCCGGCGATTGGCCCATGTATCGGCACGATCCCGAGCGCAGCGGCGCAACACCGTCCGCTGTCTCACCCAATCTTACCGTCTCCTGGAAGAGACAACTGGGCGGCAGACTCACGCAGAGCGTTATCGTCGGCAGCCGAGTGCTGCTTGCGTCGGTCGACGCCCATACGCTCTACGCGTTGGACGCCGATAGTGGGCGAACGGCGTGGAGCTACGTTGCCGGCGGACGCATTGATTCGGTGCCCACCGTCGCGGATGGGCGCGTGTTGTTTGGTTGTCATGACGGATGCGTGTATTGCCTGCGGGCCGCGGACGGCGCGTTGGCATGGCGGTTTCGCGCGGCGCCGGTCGACGCACGTCTGATGGCGTTCGGCCAGTTGGAGTCCCCTTGGCCTGCCCTTGGCAGTCTCCTGGTTCGCAACGGGGTTGCGTACATCTCGGCCGGGCGTTCCAGTTATCTCGACGGCGGGATCTACCTTTACGGTTTGGACGTGCGGACCGGTGCTGTCCTGCATGCGCGTCATCTGGAGGGTCCCTGGCCGGACGTTGCCAAGGACGTCGGCCGGCCATATGCCATGCTCGGCGCGAAACCGGATCTGTTCACGTGCAATGGCACCGCACTTTCCATGGGACCGCACGAGTACCAAATGAACCTCGCGGACTACCGCGAGTTCCAGCCCGATGACGAAGCAAACAGTCCAAAATCCGACCTGACCTTGATGGCCAGCAGCGGGTTTCTGGACCGCACGTGGCATGACCGTACGATCTGGACGTACAGCCGGACCTGGCCGGGGCATAGAGTCTTCGCGTTCACACATACGTCTCCGAAAAGCGGGCAGATCGTCGTGTTCGACAAGTCGACAACCTACGCGATCAAGGCATTCATGCACAAGGGTTTCATGAGTCCCAAACGCATTGCCGGCGAGGGATATGGTCTGATTGCCGATGCCAACGACAACGAGCCGGGGAAGAACTTCCGTCGAACGGCGCCGCCCAAATGGAAAGTTCTTGTGCCGATTCGTGCGCGTGGCCTGCTGCTCGCGAAGAACACACTGTTTCTGGCGGGTTGTCATGACGTGATAACAGCGGGCGATCCAACGGCGTCCTACGAGGGACGTGGCGGCGCGCTGCTGTGGGCCGTTTCGGCAGCCGACGGCACGACGATCGCCCAGCATGAACTGGACGCGCCGCCAGTGAATGACGGCATGTCGGCCGCCCGCGGGAAACTCTACATCGCATCCACGGACGGGACCGTTACCTGTTGGGTGGGTGGCGACAACTGATATGAGACCAACTGGGGTCAGGTCTTGACTTAAGTGACGAGGAACTTTCTCAGGTCAAGCTGAAGCGTTCTGGATTCCATGGGGAATGGAACTCCACAATCCGTCCTCGCGAATATTGATTAACTAATTTTTCACCATTCCTTGGCGCCGGAGCACGGGGTCGCGCACCTGTTCTCTCGGCATGCTGCCGCCCGCCAAACACAAGAACCTTTTGTCTGGGTAAACCTTCTTGCCCAATTCACGGAATTGGAGGCAGGCGTCGTTTTCGATCCGCCAGCTACGGCCTGTTTCAACCGTTCGTACTCGAACAACGTTCCAGATAGCGGAGGCTTTGATCGTCCCCTTTCTTGCCCGCCAGCTGTTCCGAACCCGCTCAGTCGGCGACGTTAATAGATGCTTGTCCGATCCTTGTCAGCCCGCAAGGTAACGCCTCCTTGATGTTGAGTATTCTCACCAGATCATCGACTTCTTGTTGGTCGAATCCCGTAATCCGGCCCGTATCGCCGATCGGCGTGAGGATTCTAGCAGCTGAGATCAACCGACCGTCCAGGACAATTGCCATTTGGTAGTAGACGCGGTTGCCCACCGGGAGGTACTCGGACGACAGCTTGAACATCCGTTTCGCGCCTTCTCTTGTCAACTGAAAGTGGACCGCGGGGTTCAAGTACTCATCGACGCTCGAACTGACCGACCTGAAATGCTCCTCCGTTACGGCGACTGGCCCATCCGCCACAACGAACCGAAAGGCCAATCTTCCGCGCGCTGGACCAGATTCGCGCGGAGCGGATTTCGCTCGACATAACGGCAAACGACCAGAAAGTGATCGTCATCGGCAACGGGAAAGCTCTGGAAACGGGCCTGGTACAAATGACCTTCGCCGGACGTATGATAGTGGGCGTGGTGACGTTGGGTATGCGTGGCCGTAACCCAGCGCGGCATCCGCCCCATCAACCCGTCCGCGGTAGGCCGGAGAACCATGTGCCAGTGATTGGGCATCCATGTAAACGCGAACAACTCCACTGGATAGCGTTCCAAGCCTTCGGCCAGCACGCGGAGGAAGGCTTGATAGTCCTCGTCTTTCTGGAAGATGGTCTGGCGTGCATTTCCACGGTTGAGGGCCATTTCCACGATTGAGGGCAAGGTAAGTTGAACCGGCTTCATCCGCGCGTTTTTGCCTGGGCATCACGGCATCCCATGGCAAGGACTGTTTTGGCGTTCGCAACCCAAGCGTGTAGACGGACGGTTCGTCCCATAAAAGACCCCCGTCCCCTTTTCTTCCCCCCACGGGACAACAAATTTCTGACGCAATCTTATGTCTCGCGACGAACCGCCAATTAGTAACTCGAACTCCCCTTTTTCCACGACCCAATCGTTTCTTTCGGGGCTGAAAAACGCAAACGCGTCTCTGGCCAGATGGATCCGCGCTTCTCTTGTCGCGCCCGGCTCGAGCGCGATCTTGACAAACCCCTTGAGCTCCTTTTCGGGACGGTCCACGGACGCTTCCACGTCCTTTATGTAGAGCTGCACCACTTCGGCCCCGGCCGCTTGCCCAGTGTTTTTCACGTCGAGCGTGACATGCATTCCGCCGTCGGGGTCCGGCTTGACTTGCAGATTGCTGTATTCAAACTTCGTGTAGGACAGTCCGTGGCCAAAGGGAAAGAGAGGCTCAATCCTCCTGGTGTCGTAATGGCGGTAACCGACATAGATCCCTTCCCCATACGATACACGTCCCTTCTCGCCCGGAAAGAATCCGTATGACGGGTTGTCCTCAAGACGTTTCGGGAACGATTCAGGAAGTTTGCCCGACGGATTGACGTCGCCGAACAGCACCCTTGCGATCGCGTTGCCTCCTTCTTGACCGGGGTAGTATGCTTCGACGACGGAAGATACGTTGTCCAACCACGGCATGGCGACCGGCGTGCCATTGATAAGCACGACAATCGTCTTGCGATTTGCTTTGGCGACGGCACGGATCAGCTTGTCTTGCCCTTCGGGCAGGGAGATGTCCTTGCGGTCGTTAGCGCCACCTTCAAACAGATTGGACAGCCCCGCAAACACAATCGCCACGTCGCTTTGCGACGCAAGTCGAACGGCGTCGTCAATGGGATCGCGCCCGCCCGGCACTCTCCATTCCAACCGGATCGCATTCTTGTTGCCCCATTTTTGGAATTCCAGGCGTATGTCACAGGCCGTTCCCTCCTCCATACGAACTGCGACACTCTCACTTCTCCTGGCGAAAACCGCTTCAAACATCTTACGCTCGGGGTTTCCCCATTGGTCGATTGCCACCTTGCCGTTGACAAACAGCCTGAATCCCCCTTCATGGCATGTCACGCCGATGCGATAGGTGCCGGTGGTGGGAGCATGAATACGGCCCGTCCATCGAACGGAATAGCGGCTCTTGCCAACGTCACTGCAAGGAGCGGCCCAGCCCCAGGAATAGTCCACTTTTTCATCAATCCGAACCCGGGCCGGCGCGCCCTCCAGTTCTCTGTTGCTGAAGTACTCGGCTCTCAACCCACGCACGGTCCTGCCGCCATCGGTGGTGGTCAAATACTGGTTCCCCACGATCGGCAGGTTGCCTTTCATGCCGGCACCTTCCACAAAGCCGATTTCGACAGCCTGCCCACAATAGTCCTTCAGGCCCCGCAACGGGCTGACGGAATAGCACGCGGTGACCGAGGCACTGCCACCGCCGCCGAGCCGTGCTTCCTCCGCGTTGGGTCCGATCACGGCAAGTTTGCTCAAGTTCGTTCGATTCAGAGGCAAGAGTCCCCCGCGGTTCTTCAGCAGAACAATCGAAGCCTCGGCGGCCTTTCTTGCCAACGCACGATGGGCGTTGGAATTCGATTCCGCTGCCAGTTTGGGGTGCTCCCGATCCAGCAATTTGGATTTCACCAGCGCTCTCAGGTATCTGCCGACTCGGTCATCCAACTCTTCTTCGGAGAGCGTGCCGTCCGCGACCGCATTCAGGATATCTTGTCTGGCCATGAAACGCCCCGGCCCGGGCATCTCGATGTCCAGGCCTGCCGAGATGCTGGCATTGACCCGCACGGATCGCCAGTCCGAAACGACAAACCCGTCATAGTGCCACTCGCCCTTGAGGATCTCGGAAATGAGGTGTCGCGAGGCACACGTCGGATGGCCGTTGACACCGTTATAGGCGGTCATGACTCCCCATGGTCTTGCGTCGCGCACGGGGATTCTGAACGCGGGCAGGTAGATCTCGCGAAGGGCCCGTTCGGAGACCTCAACGTTCAGGTGTTGTTGATCGGTCTGCTGGTTATTCGCGGTCATCGCCTTGATGACGGCGCCGATGTGCTCGGATTGAACGCCTTGGATGAAAGAAGATGCCAACGTTCCAGCCAGGAACGGATCTTCCGAATAGGTTTCGTAGTTGCGCCCGCCCAGCGGCGTCCTGTGGATATTGACCATCGGCGCCAGCAGAATCGCGGAACCTAAGTCGCGTGCCTCACGGGCAATGGCGCTGCCGATCTGGTAAACAAGATCCCGATCCCACGAAGCGGCTTGCGCGACAGCCGTCGGAAAACACGTGGCGCAGCCGACGCTGCGCCCGGCCTCGTCAAGGATGACCGTGACTCCGTGTCCACAGTCGGTGACCTGCACGGAGGGGATGCCGAGTCTCTCAACGCGCTCCATGAACCACATATCCTTGCCGGACATGAAGCCCGCTTTTTCTTCCAGGCTCAGTCGCCCGAGAAGATCCCGTACCCGCTGCTCGACCGAAACAGCAGCGTCTGTGTAGGGAGGGTCTTCCGCGTGAACCGTGCTGCATGAAAACGTAAGCAAGAAAAAGACCGTGCTTAATGTGTGCGTCCACGCCGGGAATGAGCTCGTCATGGTCTGCCTTATTGGTGTGCTTGGGCTCGCTTTCGGAACCGCTGCGTAAATTGCTCGATGGTCATGCGTGTCGAGATGGCACGCATCAGGTCTTCAGCGTTTCGTTTGAGGATATTGGCAGGTCAGCTCGGAGACCTGACGACTAACAGGTTCGTGAGGAGTTGCGACGGCGCGTTCAATACCCAGCTAATCTATCTTACCCGAGGGACGGAAGTGTTTGAATCCAGGTCAGCTGGCCAATGTGATTTCCTGTCTGGCAATGTCTCGGTACTCGTTCCCGGTTTGTGCCGTCGCTATCGGCCAAGACAAGGCAATCGTGGACAACACTCAGAACAAAACTCACGCATCCCGGAACTTAATGCGAGTGGCCAACCCACAAGGGAGTGGCCCTTGTTCCGCGGCGCTCCCTTTGTTCGCTTCGAAACATGCGCGCACGGTGCAGCCTTTTTTCTTGGGTAGTTTTTTAGGCGCGCCGTGCTA
>CAZSOG010000299.1:0-6501 GCA_964607555.1 uncultured Pirellulaceae bacterium
CTGTGGCGCCATTTGTTGAGCGCGGATAGCCTGCCGGCCCTGGTCTACAATCCGTCCTACAAGCCACCCGCGGACCGCGTGCGCCCGCCGATCCGCGACAAGGACCGACCGAAAGGCGTGAAACGCACGCTGCGAAAGTCATCGGTGGACTATTATTTGAGACAGATCGAAGGCCTCTATCAACAGTGGTTCTTCACGGACGAGTTCGCCAACCGCCAGATCGCGAACATCGAAGCCCGTCTGATCCAATAAGAACCAACCAAGAATGAAAGGACTGCTGGAGACCGCCTTGCCACGCGTCAAGCCGGAGAGCAACGGTTCGATCGGCCGCGGCACAAAACACAACGAACAACCGGTTGCACCACAACGGCGAAGTCAGGCGGCACGTTACGCGAGGAACAGCATGGCGATTCGCATGTAGATGACGATTCCCAAGATGTCCATGACCGCGGCAACGAACGGATTGCTCATCAGGGCCGGATCCAGCCCCAAGCGGCGCAACACCAACGGGAGAAGCGAACCGGTCATCGTCCCACAGGTCACGACCAGCAGCAGGGTGCAAGGGAGAATAATGGCGTCGTGGAAGCTGCGCAACACGATCAAACCACCGACAAACCCAATCGCGCCCAGGAAGCCGCCCAGCATCAGGCCGACCAGCAACTCGCGGCGCACCACGCGCAACCAGTCCGCCAGGGTCACATCGCCTGTCGCAAGCGCCGTGATTACGAGCGTCGCCGCCTGGCTGCCCGAATTCCCACCACTTGAAATGATCAGCGGCACGAACCACCCCAGCCAGACCCACTGTTGTTGGAGGGAAGAATAATGCCGCATGGCAAACGCCGTCAGACAGCCGGTGAAGAATAAAATGGCGAGCCACATCCCACGTTTCCAACTGAGTGTCACCAAGTGCGTCTTCAAGTACGTGTCTTCCAAAGGATCGACGGCGGCGATCCGGTGGGCATCTTCCGTCGCTTCCTCACGCATGACGTCGATCACATCGTCGTGCGTCACGATACCAAGCATGCGGTATTCGTCGTCAACGACGGGGATCGCGAGCAAATTGTAGCGTGCGACTTTCCGCGCGACATCCTCTTGATCATCCGCGACATGCGCGGCAACCACGTCATCTTCCATCAGTTCGACCAAACGCGTGTCCGTTTTACCGAGCTTCGACACCAGCTGCCGCGCCGATACAACGCCGCGTAAATGATCGTGCTCGTCAACCACGTAAAGATAATAGATGGTCTCGAGATCTTGCGACTGCCGCCCCAGCTCGTTCAGCGCCTCCCGCACCGTGAAGGTTTCGGGAAGCTTCGCCACATCCGAGGTCATGATCGCGCCGGCAGTATCCTCCGGATATGCCTGCAATCGTAAGATGTCCCAACGCTCCTCCTGGGGCAGCAGCGGCATCAGCTCCCCGACCACCGCCGGATCAACATCCTCTAATAGGTCGACGCGGTCATCGGGCGGCAAATTCGTAATCAAATCGGCCACTTCATGGCGATCTTGCGATTCGATGAGCCGCACCTGGCTGTCGTGATCGAAATAGCTAAAGATCTCCGCGCGCAAAAACGGATCCGCATAGCGCAGCACACGCCACTTTTCGCCGAGGTCAAGACCGGCCATGTAGTCGGCGGTACGGCCCGGGTGCAACGCCGTACAAAACTCGCGCAGCCCCAACTCATCCTCTTCCTCGAGCATTTCTCGAATTTCAGGCAGATACAAGGTGTTGATCATGGTGCACCACGCTGACGAGCGGAATCACATGGACGACCTGTCGCGATGCACAACATGCCGGCACGAAATGGAGGAAGCGGAACGTGACAGGATAGCATTCGGCGACTCGGGGCGGAATCACAGATCGCGGCCCCCTATTCTAACGCGGGTGGCCCGCAACCCACAAGGGAGTACGCCCTTGTTCCGCGACGCTCCCGTTGTTCGCTTGGAAACATGCGTGCGCGGTGCGCGCATGTGGCAGCCTAAGAATCTAACGTGCCCATCGCCGGCACCCCAGTGGCCTATCGAAAATCCCGAGACCCGTCAGAATCGCGGCGGCCAGGTCGTGAACCGCCAAGCGGATAACCGTTCAGCCAAGTGTAGCCGCTTGTCCGGGGGAATTTCCAGACATCCTAACTTTGCCCATGTTTTGGACGATGGCATCGATTGCTAGCACAATCAACTCTATGGCGGGGTACCGCTCTGTCTAAGAATTAGAGTGTCTGCCTCTTGAGATTCCCGATATCCAGGTGGGCGGCAAAGGTAGGTCCTTTCTCCGCAAAGGACCGTTGCGGCTCCCATGGCCCAACCACGCGCGCTGCCAATACCCAGGTTCTCGACGGGACGCGGCACGTTTTGGAGAAACACACCACCTCTAGCCCAACGTGGAGGCGTGGGCGTCACCAGACCGGAAGACGCCCACCGTGGAACAAAAACCACGCAATTCACCAATGCGAATTTCGCTCACAACCCCAATGTTTTAACAGCCGAGGGTGCGCCCGCCGCAGGCGGCCGAAACGCCACCCTGCGTGACGTTTGATATTCTTCCGGGCCAATGCTCTTGGCCACAGCGTCCGGTTATCGGATCGCCGGCAGACGCGTTGGTCGGGTCGGCTGAAAGAACCGCTGGACCAACGCCGGCTGCGAAGCAAAATGGAGGTGCAAGCGACTGGCCACGACCTGGTAATTACCAACCAGATCCAATCGCTGTCGCGGGTCAGACGCCAGCGTCAGCAGATCGTGGTCATCTTGCAAACACCAGCGGCGATTCAAATATCCACGTGCGTGCTGATCCCTACCGAACAACCAGCAATCATCCGCGACGCGTAGCGTCGCGGGCGTGGATGCTCCCGCGGCCGGATCGAAACGCGCGGCAGACGGCAGGACGCCAACCATCGGTCGGGTCGCTCCATTGGGCAATTCGATTTCCCGTGCCAGGTAGGCCATTCCCGCGCTTTCGGCGTAGATTCGCCCGCCCATCACGACGTGATTCCAGACGGCTTCCTTGATACAGATATTGCCCGATAGTTGATCCGCGAATTCCTCGGGCCGACCACAGCCGAAGTACAGCACATCACACCCGTTCGGCAGTTGTTCACTGGTCAACGGCGAAAAAACGCTTACCGTCGCGCCGCGCTCTTCAAGAACGTCCAGCGTATCCGGAAAATAACACGTAAATGCCTCGTCCAGTGCGACCGCGACATGCAGCTTGCGTTCAGGCCGATTTGCACTCCAAGTAGTAGGTCCGGACGCGGCGGCCGGGAACGCTCGGGCCGACGCCATCTGCAGAATTTTTCCGAGCTGCAGTCGTCGTTGCAACTCGCGGCCGAGTGCCGCACAGAGCTCTCGGGTCGGGGTCGCGCCGTGGGGAGCACACATGATCGCCGTGCGTAAACAGCGCAGTTGCTCCAAACTACCAACGACCGGGACACCGTACAGGGTTTCGAGCGTTGTTTGCAGGTGACACATATGAGCCGTGTCCACGACGTTGTCTAACAGGATCCCATCGGTTTGATCGGGAGTCCGGGGCACGCAGCCAGTGGTCATGCGCGCCGCGTCGACAATGATCAGTTTCGGCAGGTCCAAGTAACAGCAAAGACGATCGAGGCTCCCGCCGTGGCGGCCCTCGTTGCGTGCCGCATCGAACGTGCCCTCCACCAGCGCCAGGTCGGAAAACTGGCTACCATGCTTGAACAGTTCGATGCAGATCCCGCGTTTCATCAGCCAGCTGTCGAGGTAACGGCGTGGCAGGCCGGTGATGGCCGTTGACGCGTCGCGCGAGCTAAAACGCCCCTGGGCGTAGAATGGTTGCGGGCGTAAGCCGCGGTTGACCAGCGTCTGCAGCAGCGCCCAAGTCATCACATGATGGTCCGCGCCGGGCTGGACGGTCCCGACCGCGATTCGAGGCAACAGTGTCATTCCGTTTTACTCACCGAATTGCAAGAGGAAAGTAACGCCAACAACACAAGTATGCCGAACGCGATTTTCGTGGCGATTCCCGACGCGTGGGGGATGCGTTCGGCCATGCTCGTCGGCCGCCCGCGAATCCTCGAGCACACCGTGCCACCGCGGTTGGAACGTCCGTGGCCCCATGTAGACTCATCTCGAGTTCATTGTTCGCCGCGGGGTCCATGGGGTCAAGTGTCATGGTTTGAGATTCCAGGTTCCGGCGGGCCCTGTTTTCAAGCCCTCGTTGACAACCGGGTGGCGGCCCGTTAGATTCTCAGACGGCGACACGCGCTCCGTGCGTCCATGTTTCGAAGCGAACAACGGGAGTGCTGCGGAACAAGGGCGTCCTCCCGTATGGGTTGCGGGCCACCCGCATTAGCTTGCGAATAACTCGGGCATTGACGGAGGTGTTTCCGAGCGTTGGGTCGGCGTCTGGAAACCGGCGCAAATAAACCGCGGGACGAGTTGGGACACTCGCCGTGCGGGAATCAAGTTGGAACACGGATCAGAGCCAGCTTGTCGAGAAACCGGAGGAGATGGACCGGCGGTCGGTCACACGGGCTCCTGTTTCTCAACGGGCTGACGATTTGCGAGTTGGATTCATGGCACATGGTAACCCCTCCGAGGTGACTCGGCAGGAGGGCGGCGCGCCGCATGACAATACGAGTCATGCGGCAAAAATCGATCTTTGTCAAGCGCGTATCGGTTACACGTTCCGCGACCGATCGTTGCTGGAGTTCGCTCTGACCCACGCCTCGGGCGCGGAGAACCGGCTGGCCTCCAACGAGCGTCTGGAGTTCCTTGGCGACGCGATACTCGGCGCGATCATTTGCGAATTGCTGTATCGAAAATTCCCCGAGTATCTGGAAGGGGACCTGACGAAAATCAAGTCCGTGGTTGTCAGTCGGCAGTCGTGCGCGAAAATCAGTGAGTCGCTGGGGCTGCAGGACTGTTTGATCATGGGCAAGGGGATGGCGAATAGCCCGGACGTTCCGCCCTCGCTGTTGGGTGACGTTTTCGAGTCGCTGTTGGCGGCCATCTATTTGGATGGTGGCAACGACGCATCGCGTGAATTCGTCCAGAAGCACATGGGGCCGGAGGTCGTGCTGGCGGCCGCCGGGGAGCTCGGTGGCAACCACAAGTCGATCCTGCAACAGCTCGCGCAGCGCGAGTTCAACAATACGCCCATCTACCAGCTAATGGATGAGAAAGGGCCGGACCACGCCAAGTGCTTCAAGGTGAGTGCCGTCGTTGGCGGCAAAGCGTATCAGGCGGCGTGGGGGCGCAACAAGAAGGAAGCGGAACAGCGGGCCGCGTGCAATGCACTGGCCCAGCTTAAAGGCCAACCTCCCCGGTTCATGAGTGACTAGCCTTGCGGAGCCTCCCATGCGTTGTGTCGCGCTCTTTTCCGGTGGTCTCGACAGCCAGCTGGCGACGCGTTTGATGCAGCAACAGGGAATCGAAGTCGAGGGAGCACACGTCGCGACGGTCTATGCACCGTGCGAACCGCGGACCGTCGCTGCCGCGCAACAGCTTGGCATTCGCCTGCACCAGCTGACCGTCGGGCCCGATTACTTGGAGGTCCTGGAACATCCCCGCTTCGGTTATGGGAAAGGGGCCAACCCGTGTATCGATTGCCGGATCCACATGGCGAAAATGGCGGCCGGGCTCATGCCCCAAATCAACGCTCACTTTGTTGTCACTGGTGAAATCATCGGCCAGCGACCCATGAGCCAGAAACGCCGTGACCTCGATATCGTCGCACATCATTCCGGACTGGATGATCTGCTGCTGCGCCCGCTGTCGGCAAAACGCCTCCCCCCCACGCACCCGGAACGTCAGGGATGGGTCGATCGATCACGCTTGCACGGCTTCAGCGGCCGGCGACGCCACGACCTGGCACAGTTGGCCACCGCGCTCGGTCTGACCGAGATTCCACAACCGTCGACCGGCTGTGCCCTGACCGACAAACTGTTCGGTGTCAAAGCCTTCGACTTGTTAAATACGACAGCTACCAAGACCTTGTGGGATTTTCAATCGTTGCGCGTGGGACGACACTTTCGCTTCCAGCCGGATTGTAAAGTTATCGTCGGACGAGACCAGACGGAGAATGCCCAACTGCGCAATCTGCACGACGCAGCCGACGCACGAAGTACCGCCGTGCTCGAACCCCATGATTTCCTCGGTCCCATCGTGTTGATCGTGGGGCCCGCAACCGAGTCCGCCAGAGAATTCGCCGGCGGACTTGTTCTGCGATATGCGCGGAACAAACGAGGTGAACATCACCAGATCCAAATCCTTGATGCGGACGGATCACGCCGGTTCGCCGCCCACACGACCCCCGACTCCGAAAACGCCATGCCCCTCGGGGCCCAGACAGGACGCTAGACCCGGCAGAATGGTACGCGTGGAACAGGGAATGAAGAAAATAAAAAATTAGAAATAAAAAATAAAAAATAAAAAATTGGGTAACTGTTTAGCCAATTGGCAGGGATCGTCATTGCGCCGCGAAAGAGAAGGAACCGCGGATAAACGCAGATAGACGCAGATGGGTGA
>CAZSOG010000300.1:0-6488 GCA_964607555.1 uncultured Pirellulaceae bacterium
TCGTAGATGGGGCACAGGGAGCCGCAGGCGACCGACGCCCCAGGTTGGTATTTGCCATCGAGTCCTTTGGCTGAAGGCCATATTCAACCTCGACAGCGGCAGAAAACAGATGACCGTCCAGCCGCTCTAATCAATGTGTCAATCCCAATCTTTTAACAGCCCAGGCGGGGGCCGGATACCGACAATCCAAGCATTGACAAACCAATAGGCAAGATAAAGTGGTGTTGTCCAACCCGCAGCCGAATGCAAACGCCTCGAAACGGGCCTCGCCGGAGGCGTTTGGCGGCCAATGAGTAACACTTGTGTGGAGGCATGCCTCCCTTTTCAGTGCATTGATTTGGGTCGATTTGGCAGGCTCGCAGTCGTTGACGTCGGTGTTGAACACTGCGTTGCCGTAAATTCCAGGCAGATCGACGGGCATTGAATAATGACATAAGTAATGGTTGTGTAGTGGGTTAGGCTATATTGGCACGAGCCAATCCGCCGGCTTCACGGGTTGTTTGGCATCCTAGTTGCAGATCCACCAAGAGAGACTGCGTTAAGGACGGTGAATCGCGATGGTCGGTTTTCTTTCCGTGATGGTACAATGGGGCCGGCAACGCCGCGTGACGACCTATGCTTTAGAGTCTTAGGTTGCAGGATGTGCGCGCCGTGCGCGCATGATTCGAAGCGAACAACGGGAGCGCGACCGAAGGAGGGCGCACTCCCTTGTGGGTTGCGGGCCTCCCGCTTAAGCGGAGGAAACGGGGCGTTTCCCGGTACACAAAGTTCGAGGGTTGCAAGGTGTTAATCTCACCGCCACAGCTGCTGATTACTGATGACGACACGGCGATGCGCGAAACATTGCGATCCGCGCTTGAGCCGCGTGGTTTTCGGACGGTGACGGCGGGTGACGGTGCCGAGGCACTGGCGATTGTCCAGCGGCAACCGATTCACCTTCTGCTGACCGATATGTACATGCCGAAGATGACGGGACTCGAGACCATTCGGCGTGTTAAGCAAGTTCGCGTGACACTGCCGTGTATTTTGTTATCCGCGAGTCTGGACGACGCCCTGGCCGAGAAGGCCAAGCAGGTCGCGGCTTTCTCGGTCCTGTCCAAGCCGGTTCGTTTCGCCGACGTGACACGTGCTATCTATAAGGCGTTGCACGACGTTTATGGATGGTCACGCGCCGCGGATGAACCGCCGGCGTGAATTCCATGCGGGTCTTTCGCGGGCGTGGGACGAACGGCCTCGATTAACTCAATAGCCCGCAGCAGTCGCATGGGCTGATCGGTCTGGATCAAGTCGATTCCCCAACGGATGGCGCGCTGGTAGTCCGCGACGGTGGTGTCATCCGGCGCATCGGCGAACACTTTCATCGCATCCCCATGGCACCGGGTAATGAAGGCGGCCGACAGATCGCTCCACGTCGCGTCGACGGCGTATGGCTTGAGCGTGGCGGCATAGACCGGCAGCAAGTGGTTGCTGGGTAATGGTGCGAGCACGCGAATCCCAGGGCGCAATCGTTTGAGACGTGCGAGCATGAACGGCGCGCCATAGGTAATCGACTCGTTCACCATGTGATACTTGTCCAGTTGCCGCGCGAGGACTTCCGGCGCGACGTCCTTGGCGTCCACGTAAAGGCCAACCTTGCCGCGCACGGCATCGAGGAGTTGCTCGAGCGTCGGAACGGGTGTTCCTTTCCAGGCTGGCCCGAACCACGTCCCGGCGTCCCGGCTGGCGAGTGATTTCGCCGTGGCGGCACTGAGCGGTCCCCGGCCATTGGTGGTCCGATCCAGGTCGCGATCGTGCATCAGGAACTGCCGCGCGTCGCGCGTTGTTCGCACATCGAATTCGACGAAATCCGCGCCCAATCGAATAGCTTTCAGGAAAGCGGGGATCGTGTTCTCTGGCGCGTACCGGGCGGCACCGCGGTGCATGGCGATGCGTACCGGGCGGTGTTGGATCCGCTGCCACAGTTGGTGCGCGTAGGCTTCTTCCGGCAGATCCGTACGCAGCCAATCCGCGCCGCGGCTGACGACGCGATCCCATGTCTTGACGTGATCGCTGGCGCCCGTGGCGAGCACCTGTATGCGCACTTTTCGAGCACGAAACGCGGCACAGCGCGCGGCCGTCACATCCTTGGCAAGTATTTGGACCGCGTCCGGACGGAACGCGTCAAGCCAATCCTCGAGTCCGTGCTCGGGACGCCAACGAACCATCACCGCGACACGGCCGCTGGATAGTCGTCGGATCGTACGGCACGTCTCGAGTGTGTCCAGCACGATGACCTGACGCTCCATCTTCGTCGCAATGATGTCGTGAACCAGCTTGGCGGGAATCACCTGCTTGCAATCAAGACATAGGTTGATCTTCCCGTGCGCCCGCTGCAAGACTTGCTCAAGCGATAGAATGCGGACGCGCCGAAAGCGCGGCGCGAACCAAGCTCCGGCATCGAGTTCGCGAAGCGCGTTCCAGTCGTATTCAACCAGCTTGCCGTGACCGCTCGAGGCACGCTGCAGAAGAGGGTCGGAGAATAGCACGTGGCGGCCGTTGCGCGTAACGCGGACGGCCACCGCCGCCCATGCAAAATGGTCCTCGATCACATGCGCCAGCGCCGGCCACGTGTTGGCCGGCGCTTGGCGGCGCGCGCCGCCCTCGGCCACGAATTGAACCCGCCGGGGTGGCACGATCGGCTGAAAGAAATCGAATCCGTAACCCGGGCCGGATCCCAGGAGCAACACGACCGCTGTCAATGCCGACACGAGCAGCCCCAGTGCGGATTTCATCGACTTGATCAGATTTGACAATAGGGTGGCTCCCCGAGTGGTTAATACTCGTCTTGCAAGCAGTTTACTCACCGTCTCCACGTCTGGTTACGGTGCCGCGTAGTCCGAGCCGGCTTTGACCGCCGTGATGATCAGGGCCAAGGCGAGTCCCATGATAACGGTCGCAACCCAATATGGGAGTGGCGGCGATTCGGCGAACAGGCGGATTCCAAAAACCGGGCCGACAATTCGGGCCAAGGATGAAACACTTTGCGCCACGCCCAGAACATGGCCCTGCTGCCGCGGGCTCGTGCGTCGTGAAATCAATGACTGCAGCGACGGCGTGACGAACGAAAATCCTACCACGATCACCGACATCGCGACGCACAACAGGCCGTAGCTGGACCACTCAACCGCGAGACTTAACATCGAGAACCCGATCACCGATGTCAATGTGCCGCCAAAGGCCATCGTACCCTCGTGCACACGTCCGGCGACGCGACGCACCAGGACCCCCTGCGAGATCGTCAAAATCAGCCCCAGGTACGTGAATGTAATTAACACGACAGCCAATTCAACGTCCGCCGTGTTGTTGTAGCCAAACCCTTGTACCCACTGGACAACTCGATCGAGCAGGCCGCCGACCCCGACGCCGTTGGCCAACTGGGTGGACAGCGTCTTGACCTCCAACGACAGCGTTGTTTCATAGCTGGCGAACGACGATACGGCAATGAACGACGTCAGCAGGAGCAAACCGATCGATGGTATGGCCACGGCGGTTCGCCAACCCGTGCGGTCAAACAGCGTCCATTGCTTGCGGCGGCTTTCGGCCGAGAGCGATTCCGGCAGCAACCAGAATGCCAGAAGCCAGGCCCCGGCGGACAGGCCCGCGGCGACATAACCCGGCCACGGACTCAAGTCGCTCTGCTTGCCAACAAATAAAGAAACGGCGCCAATCACCGGTCCGACGGTGAACCCCAGGGCGAACGCCGCGCCAATCAGTGCCATGCCCGCAGTCCGCCGCTCCGTGGTCGTCGTATCCGCGATGTATGCCTGGGCTGTCGAGATGGTCGCGCCGGCGATACCCGCGCCGATGCGCGCCACGAAGAGCCACGTCAAGCTCCGCCATACCGTCGCCAGGCCGAATAGCGTGTAGAAGACGACCGAGCCTGCCAGGCCGATCAAGAGTATCGGCCGCCGACCGTAGCGGTCGGACAGACGGCCCCAAAATGGCAGAAACAGGAACTGCATCGCCGAAAAACTCGACATCAAGAGACCAACGATCCAGCCCGTCTGCGCGGCCGTCAGACCGTGGATCTTCGCAAAATGCTCGCCGTAGATCGGGAGCAACGGCAATACGATGCCAAACCCCAACAGGTCGATAAAGACCGTAATGAAAATGACCAACAACGACCCGCGTCGCGACCGGTCATGAGACGGTTTGGAAGGCTTATCCACGGCACGTACTCTTTCTAGGTTGAATCAACGGAAGGACACGATGGCACTCCACAGCCATGAACCCGAGGGGCAGCGAACATGAGTTGCCTGCCTTGGACCGACGGGGTCGCTACGGAATCGGTCGCACGCCCGTACGAAAACCGAGTAAATCAGACTTGACCCGGGCGTGCTTTCGTGCGAGCATTCCTCGCTATTTTCGACCATCCGTGGCCGTCTGTATAGGCCGCCTCTCAATTCGGTTGGCGCCAGGGGAACGGTGGAGCCATGAACCCGATTTGTCGAGCTGCAGTGATCGTGCCGCTATTGCTTGCCGTTGGATCGACCGGTTGTCGATCTCCCTACTACGCAGATCGGGGGGCGGCGGTCGGCGGTATTGCCGGGGGGTTGACCGGCGCGGCGCTGGGTGACCGGCACGGGAACGCGGCGGCTGGAGCGCTGGTCGGCACGGCCGTTGGCGCGCTGACCGGGGCCGCTTTGGGCGATTCCATTGACGCCGATGTGCAGCGGCGGGAAGCACTGATCGAGGCACGCACGGGGACCCGAATGGCCAATCGCGTGACCACCACGGACGTGATGACACTCGCCCGATCCGGTTTGAGTGACGACGTTATCGTCCAGCACATTCAGACGCACGGCGTGGCCATGTCCTTGACGCCGAGCGACATTATCCGTCTGCACGACAATGGCGTGAGCGAGAACGTCATCAACACGATGCAACAGACGGCCGCTCGACAATTTGCCGCGCGACCGATCGAACCGGTCGTGGTCGGGCCCCCCATGGTCATTCGTGAATCGTACGTCGCGCCACCCTATTGGGGCCCGCCGTTGCGGCACTGCGGTCCACGAAGATCCCGGCGCTACGGGCCCCGTCCCGGCGTCAGCTGGGGATTCGGGTTCGCCAACTGAACGATGCCGTCAATCGGCGTAGGGCGCGAAATCATTAGCCGCGTTCAACATGGCAATGATGTTTTCCGGCGGCACGTCGGCCAGGACATTGTGCACCTGCTGGAATACAAAGCCGCCGCCCGGTTTCAGAACCTCGACCTGCTGGCGAACGTGGGTCCGGATCTCGTCAGGCGTTCCTCCCGACAGAATACGGTGCGTGTCGCAGCCGCCTCCCCAAAATGTCAGCCGGTCCCCAAAATCGCGTTTCAAATCGCGCGCGTCCATTCCGGCACATGAAATCTGAACCGGGTTGATCGCGTCCAAGCCGGCCTCGATCAGGTGGTTCAGTAACGGTCGAACGCCGCCGCAGCAGTGCAGCATCACTTTGACATCGGCAAGTTCCTTGGCACGCCGCCACATCTTGGCATGACGCGGCTTGAAGAACTCTTCGTACATACCCGGCGACATCTGTGGACCGTTTTGCATCCCAAGGTCGTCACCGAATAGAATAATATCGATGGAATCGCCGACCAGGCCGAGATATTTCTCGAGGTTCGCCAAGTGGAGTTCGACCAGCCGATCGAGAAACTCATGGGCCCGTTTGGGGTTCCCGGCAAGAAGCATCAAGAAGTTGTCGATGCGATACAGGAACTGGCCGATCTCCAGTAAATTACCGCCAAACAGTCCAATGATCGCGCGATCCGTTCGTGCGCGCAGGCTCCGCGCTCCGTCCTGCAAGGTCCGTGCGCCGTCCACGCCGTCCGCCAACGGGCCCGGCGGCGATGCGATGGCGACCCAAATCGTCTCGTCGAGTGCGTCCGCCAGACGATCCAAATCGTCCCCATCCTTGTAAGGCCAGTAGCACTGCTCGAAATAGAGTGCCTGGTCAGGCATGCGCCCCACGATCAGACCATTGCGGTTCTTCAGCACCCAACCATCCGGCACGCGTTCGGGCGCGGCCCAACACGGCATCTGGCACGGGGTCCCGTCCGGCAAAGTCCAGTCCACCCAATACTCGTCCGCCACGGCGAACCCGCGCCCCAGTTCGATCGTATCGACGTGGAATCGATCCAGCACATCTTCGTCAATGACGGCAAGCTGCTGGATCGGATCGTACACACGAATGGGTCGCGGCTCCAATCCCAGTGCGGTCCGGAGCTTCGCGTAGGCGATTGCCGCGATTCCAGACGACCGGTGCCCGCCCAAGTCAACGGGCATTCGATCCGGCTGCTCGTGGTTCAAGGACAGCAATACTCGTTCGCGGGATTTCATGGCTACCATTCCAGATCGTTCGGTATTCAGGACGCCGCCTTGTCACGGATTCCGGCCCTTGGATTCCGTAACGCGGGAGGCCCGCAACCCACAAGGGAGTACGCCCTTGTTCCGCAGCGCTCC
>CAZSOG010000301.1:0-6480 GCA_964607555.1 uncultured Pirellulaceae bacterium
CCCAGATCCCGACGTACAAAGACACATTCGGACTGTTGAAGCAAGGCAAGAAGATCCCGGTCATTTTCGATTCGGATATCGGCGGTGATATCGATGACACGTGGGCCCTGGTCTACTTGATGAAATGCCCCGAGCTGGATGTCAAGCTGCTGGTGACCGATGCGGGTAACACGATCTACCGCGCCCGGATCATGGCCAAGATGATGGACGTTTTTGGCCGCGGCGACATGCCGATCGGGATCGGCCTCAAACCGGGCAACAGCCCGAGTAATCAGAGCAAGTGGATCGCGGACTATCCGCTCGGCAAGTACAAGGGCCCGGTCCACAAGGACGGTGTCCAAGCCATCATCGATACAATCCACAAATCATCGGACCCGGTGACCGTGATCGCGACCGGCGGAGTACCGAACATAGCCGAGGCATTGCGACGTGATCCGACGATTGTCCACAATGCCCGTTTCGTCGGCATGCACGGATCAATCCATCGCGGTTACGGGAACAACTCCAAGCCGGCCGCCGAAGCCAACGTGCGTACCGATCCACAGGCACTGGCAACCGTGTTCGCCGCGCCGTGGGAGTGCTCGGTCACACCGCTGGATACGTGTGGCCGAGTCTCGTTGGCAGGCGAGAAATACAAACGGGTCTACGACTGCAAGAAACCGGAAGTGCGCGCGTTGATGGAAAACTATATGATCTGGGCACCCGGTTGGGCTTCGAACAAGCGCGGCCGGACCAAACACAGCTCGACATTGTTCGACCTGGTCGCCGTCTATATGGCTTACTCGGAGAAGCTCCTGAAGATGAAGACGCTGCCCATCAGAGTCACTGACAAGGGCATGACCGTGATCGATGCTTCAAAGCGGCCGGTCCGTTGCGCTTTGGACTGGACCGACCTACCCGCGTTCGAAGACCTGATCGCCCAACGGATCACGGCGTAGCAGAGCCGCCGGCCCGAGCAGGCCGGTGGGGCGCGGGGGAATTGGACAGAAGTATGTGATTGGGGTGGCGCGCGGTCGGTTTGGAAAACCGTAACCGTTCACGGTTCGCAAGAGATCTCACCGCGGATGAACGCGGATAGACGCTGATATTCCTAGGAGAGAGCTATTTTTCTTCTTCGTATTGCACGTCATCATGATCGCGCGTTCGACTTCGCGCATTGTACTGCGGACTGCCCTATCTGCGCTCATCTGCGTTGATCTGCGGTTTTCAGCTCTCCGGGTCGTGAACGATTACGTTTAATCTTACTCTGACAACGAGTCCGAACAACGCTCGTTTTTCAGCGGTTTTGCGCGCAGGATTGGTCAACTTATTTCTGTGCAGCAGCTTACCTCATTTGCGCTGCGTGCCTCGCCAGCAAAGGCCGGAAAAGGATTAAGAGATAAGAGTAAGAGTAAGAGTAAGAGTAAGAGTAAGAACTAGGATGAACAGCAGACCGGAATACTGCCAAAAAGGGAGATGCTCATGCATTACTATTGCAAGTTCATTGGCGTGCTGATCGCGCTGTGCGTTCTTGGCGTTCTGGCCCCCGGCACACCGGGTCGAGCGGACCAACCGAACGCACCCATCAAGGCCGGAATCATTGGGCTCGACGCCCATGGCTTGCCCTGGACACAGATCATCAATGACCCGAAAGCAACCGGTGAATTGGCCGATATGAAGGTGGTTGCCGCCTACCCCGGTGGCAGTCCCGATATCCCGCAGAGCATGGAACTGTTGCAACAACGGCTCGAACCGGTGCGCAAGCTGGGCGTCGAGATTGTCCCTTCCATTGACGCGCTGATCGAGAAGGTCGACGTCGTGCTCGTCTTGAGCATCGACGGGCGCAAGCATTTGGAACAGGCCAAGCCGGTTTTCGCGGCCGGAAAACGCGTCTTTATTGATAAGCCGATCGCCGGGTCCTTGGCTGACGCCATCCGGATCTTTCACTTGGCCAAACAGTATCACGTACCCTGTTTCTCCAGTTCCTCACTCCGCTTCGCCAAGCGAACGATCGGTATCCGCAACGATCCCCATCTGGGCGAAGTGCTCGGCTGCGATCAGTATAGTCCCTGTTCGCTCGAGCCCCATCATCCCGATTTCTTCTGGTACGGCGTCCACGGCGTGGAGCCGCTGTTCACGATCATGGGCACGGGCTGCCGATCGGTCACTCGAGTGCACACGGAGGGAACCGACGTGGCGGTGGGCGTTTGGAACGATGGTCGCATCGGCACGTTTCGCGGCATTCGCCAGGGCCAGCGCGGTTATGGCTCGACCGTCTTCGGCAGCAAGGGGATCGTTCCCGGCGGCGGATTCGACGGGTACGAGCCGCTGATCGTCGAGATCATCAAGTTCTTCAAGACCGGCAAGCCGCCGGTCAGTGCCGAGGAAACACTCGAGATTTTCGCGTTCATGGAAGCGGCCGACGAGAGCAAACGACGCGGCGGGTGCCCCGTGACGCTTGAAAGCGTGATGCAAAAAGCGCGGCAGGCCGCCGCCAGCAAGCAATAGCCTGGGTATCACTGCCATTGAATATTCGTAACGGTTCACGGGCCTGAAGAAAAAGAACACTAATCGACGCTAATCCTCGCTAATATTGGAATACCTTATCTTAAAATGCCTTCGACTTTTCTGCGACCTGCCGGATTCATGTTGAGTGTTGCAGACTGTCCAGGGCAGTATCATTAGTGTTGATTAGTGAAGATTAGTGTTCCTTGATAGCAGATGTCGTGAACGGCGACTATTCTTCGATCGAGCAAATCTCCGTGAACGATTACTAATACCCTATCAGAGTTGTTAGAATAGACACCCGTGGAACACGAACGAAGTCGAGTCGCGTTCCCTAACGCATGCGTAACGCGGACCTTCAGATTCCAACATGTACGATGGACGTCCACGTCCGTCGATGAAGCGGATAGACACCCTGTGGGGGCCGTTTTGTGCCAGACGCTCGGTTCACCAGACTGGTTTCCAACGAACAAGGAGAATCAACCGTGCAAGAGCCCAATCGTCGCAAGTTCTTGAAGGCGTCCGCGACCGTGGCCGCCGGTGCCACCTTATTGACCTCACCGGCCGTTGCCAGGCCGCTCGGCGCAAACCAGCGTGTGCGTGTCGGCTTGCTCGGCCTGGGTGGGCGCATGCGCTCGCACGTAACGAGCCTCGCCGAAATGGCCAACGAGAATGTGGAAATCGCGGCCATCTGTGATTGCGACCAGAAGAAGCTCGACGGCGCCGAAAAGACCTACCCGGAACTGGCCGGCAAGAGACTGACTCGCTACACCGACATGCGCAAGATGTTCGAGGACAAGTCGATCGACGCGGTCAGCATCACGTTGGGCGACCGGTGGCATGCGTTGTCGACGATCTGGGCGTGCCAGGCCGGCAAGCACGTATACGTCGAGAAGCCGGGCACGCACAACCTGTTCGAAGGCCGGCAGATGGTAGCCGCCGCGCGCAAGTACGGTCGCATGGTGCAACACGGCACCCAGAATCGATCCAGCCCGAACATCATGGAAGGGATCCGGAAACTCAAAGAGGGAATCCTGGGTGACCTTTATATGGCTCGCGGCATCGACTACAAGATCCGGGGCAATCTCGGACGGATCACGCCCAGTCCCGTCCCGGAGGGCCTGGACTGGAGCAAGTGGCTCGGCCCGAAAGCAATGCGTCCCTACAGCCAGTTTTCGCACCGGCGCTGGTACTGGTTGCTCGACCTCAGCAGCGGTTGCTTCGCCAATCAAGCGGTGCATGAACTGGACATCATCCGCTGGGGACTCGGGCTGAACAGCCATCCCACTTTTGTCACGGCGACCGGCGGAAAATATGTTCACGAAGACGATCGCACGTCACCCACGCACGTAGCGATCACGTATCAGTTCGCGGGGAACAAGCCGTTGCTAACGTACGAACACCGGTCGTGGTATACCAACAGCGAAGCGGGCTTCCGCGACATTTATCCGTTCGTCCAGCCTGACTACCCGGTCGGCACGATTTTCCTGGGTAGCGAAGGCTATATGATCTTCCCGGATTACAGCAGCTACCACACATTTCTCGGGCGGAAACGCGAATTGGGCCCGAGCAAATCGGAAGAGGGACACCCGATGACGAACACGCCCCACTTCCAAAACTGGGTGGCCGCGATTCGCGCCGGAGACCACAAGATCCTGAACGCCGATATCGAGGAAGGCCACAAGTCGATGGCACTCTCGCTCCTGGCGCGCACATCTTACCAGGTCGGTCGCCCGTTGCGATTCGACCCCACCACCGAAACGGTTATTGGGGATGACGAAGCCAACACGATGCTCAACAAGCCCGAATATCGCAAACCCTATGCCGTTCCAAGTGACGTGTAGCGGGAACACGATCCGCAAAAAACTCACGCTCAAGCAACGAAGGATAAAGCCCATGACACGACAGCCCTCACCATCCAATGCGAATCCCAACGCATCGTCGCGACGCACGTTTTTGGCACACACGAGCAAAGTCGCCGCAGCCTCCGTGCTGGCTGGCGCCGCGATTCCGCGCGTGTTCGCCGGTGAAAATAACACGATCCGTTTGGCCTTGATCGGCTGTGGCGGACGGGGTAGCGGCGCGGTGGCCAACGCCATGAATTCCGCGCATGGGCCGGTGCAACTGGTCGCCATGGCGGACATCGTTCCGGAGCGGCTTACGCGGGCATACAAGAACCTGCACGCCCAGTTCGCGGATCGGATGGATGTGCCGAAAGAGCGCCAGTTCATTGGCTTCGACGCTTATAAGAAGGCGATCGGCTGTCTCGGCCCCGGCGACATTGCGATGTTGACGAACTTCGCCTATTTTCGGCCGACCCAGCTGGAATACGCCGTGCAGCAGGGCGTGAACGTCTTCATGGAAAAATCGTTCGCGCCCGACCCTCCCGGCCTGCGCCGCTTGATTCGTGCCGGCGAAGCGGCGAAGAAGAAGAATCTCAAGATTGCCGCGGGGCTCCAGTGCCGCCACAGCGTGAACCGGCAAGAGCTGATCAAACGCATCCGCGACGGCGCGCTCGGTGACATCCAGCTCTGTCGCGCGTATCGCATGCACCGTGTCGGTGGCATGGGAAAAAAGCCGGCTGGCTACGATGAACTGCTCTGGCAGATCCGCAATTTCACGCGCTTCTTCTGGGTCTCCGGCGGGCTGTTCGCCGAGATGAATATCCACCAGATCGACGAGCTCTGCTGGCTCAAGGGCGATCTGCCGGCCACGGCACTTGGGATCGGCGGCCGCGCGGCCAACAGTACCAACTACGGCCAGGGGTTCGACTCGATATCGATCGAGTGGACGTTCCCGGACGGCACCAAGGCAACCGACGGCGTACGCTGGCTTGGCGGACACTGCTTCAGCAATTTCGCCACGTACGTGCATGGGACCAAATGTGCCGCCCAATTCTCCGGGAACATTCACGCGGGAACGACACGCATTTACAAAGACCAGCGTATCGCGGATGACAACATTGCTTGGGAAGCGCCGAAGGAGAAGTTCGGCCCCTGGGATGCCGAATGGAACGACCTGCTGGACAGCATTCGCAACGACAAACCGCACAATGAAGCCAAGCGCGCCGCACTGTCCAATTTCGCCGACCTGATGGGTCGCGCCGCCGTCCACTCGGGCAAGCTTATCACCTGGGACGAAATCACCAAGTCCAACTTCCAGTTCGTCGCCAATATCGACGCCATGGACTACGACACCAAGCCGCCCGTCCAGGTCGGCGCCGACGGCTACTATCCCGTGCCGATCCCCGGCACCTGGTTGGAAACCTGAAAAACCGCCGTGAAGCGCGACCGAAGGAGGGCGTACGCCCTTGTGAGTTACGGGCCTCCCGCGTTACGCCGAAGCAATGGGCATTTCATGCGGCGCGCTGGTAATGCATGGCGCGACCGGCACCCCACCGAACAACACAAGCCGCTTTGGCCGTATTCCTGTCCGCAGTTCATCCTAGTTCTTACTCTTAATCTTAATCTTACTCTTAATCCTCTTCCGGCCTTTGCTGGCGCGGCACGCAGCGCAAATGAGGTAATCTCAAATGAGATATCGGGGCTCCTATGAATCAGGAGAATCGTCGCGCAACGTGACTCGTCACGTCGATCAGGATTAAGAGTAAGATTAGATTCTTAGGCTGTGGGATGCGCGCACCGTGCGCGCATGTTTTTCCGAAACCTTACGCCGCAAACCCTACATGCACAGCGCCACTTTGTCTGTCACGAATGGCGCAGGTCACTATAGTCCAGGTAGTTACGCCCCCGCCCACCTTGTGTGGCTGGAGCGCATGATTATGCACTACAGCAGCACGCGAAAAAAAACCTTCACCCCGCCCGCCGCGAAGCGGCGGGCGGGGTGAAGGGGGCCGACGCGTCCCCGCCGGTTAGTGCAGAATCACTGGCTCCACCCAGACGAGCTGGGTGGGGGCCGGAGCGTACGCGCGTTGTGGGCGCGCTGTAGTGCAGAATCACTGGCTCCACCCAGACGAGCTGGGTGGGGGCCGGAGCG
>CAZSOG010000302.1:0-6476 GCA_964607555.1 uncultured Pirellulaceae bacterium
CGCCATATCCTTACGCCGAAGGCGTTACACAAGGAGAATGGCAATCCGCGACACCGCACATCGACTCGACGCGCAACAAGACTGACTGTTGCGACTGCGAGTTTTTATACAGGCCACCCGAGCGGGGAAGCCTGTCCCACGCCCAGCAGTTAGGCGCGGCGCGCGATGAAATCGTGAACTGCCGCGACCAATCGATCGACCTTGGGGACCAGTTGCTCGTAGGTCGCACGGGCTGTGTCCACGGTACCGCGTTTGCCCTTCAACTCCAGTTCATGAGCCAATTCGACCGCGTCGTGATAGGCATAGCGTGCCAGCAATCCCTTGAGGCGGTGGGCGGCAATTGCCAGGGCACGTGGGTCGTTGGCGGCAATCGCTTCAGCAATTCGCTGAATCAGATCAGGCCCATCGTTGGCGAAAAACTGCATCTGTTCAAGGAGCAGTTCGACGTCGTTATCAAGGCTGTCGAGTGCCACATCGAAATCGAACTCGCCGGTTGCCGTCAGGTTTGCCGGGTGGTCCTTTGGGCTATCGCGCGGCGCGCCGCGCGGACCGCCCAGAGACTCGACCAAACCAACCAATTCATGGGGACGCAGTGGTTTCGCCAGATAGCCATCCATGCCGGCGGCCAGACACTTCTCCCGGTCACCGGTCATCGCGTGTGCGGTCAGCGCGATGATCGGAAGGTGGCGTCCGGTGTCTTGCTCCATCCGCCGAATGGCGGCCGTTGCTTCGCAACCATCCATCACGGGCATCTGAATGTCCATGAGCGCCACATCGAACCGTTTTTGGCGCAACAGTTCAAGGGCTTCGCGCCCGTTTTTCGCTTCGCCACACCGGTGGCCTCGTTTGTTGAGGATCGTGACCGCCAGGCGACGATTGGCATCATGGTCATCCGCGACCAACACGTCCAACGAACGGGTCGTGGGCTGTTGCCACTGCGTTGTACGCGGGTCCATGGCTGTCTCGCCCGGTGATATAGGCAGCGGCTCGTGTGCCCCGGTCCCAATCAATATGCCCAGGACGACCTCCAGCAGATTGGAAGCAGAAATCGGTTTCGTCAAGTGTGCCTCGATCCCTGAGTCTCGGCAGCGGGCCGATGTATCGGTCTGATCCGCGGAAGACAGAAGGATCAGCGGACCGTGGCGGAGCGTGGCTTGTTGGCCGATCCAGCGCGCCAGTTCAAACCCGTCGACATCGGGCATCATGGCATCGAGCAGGACCAGGTCGAACGGTTCCCCGCGGTCCGACGCGGTTCGTAGCAACCGCATCGCCGTGGACGCGTCTTTGGCCAACGTTGCCGCCATTCCCCAGTGGCCGAGAATCTCGGCCAAGATCCGCCGGTTGGTCGCGTTATCATCGACGACCAGCACGCGTTTCCCCATCAACTGCCGCATGTCGTCGGGACTGCCAATTGTTCGGCGCCGGTCGCTTGGCTTGAGCTGAACGGTAAAATGAAATGTCGTCCCCTCGCCAACCTCGCTGTGGACCCATATGCGACCTTGCATCAAACGTACCAGTTCGGAGGAGATGGTCAAACCGAGTCCGGTACCGCCAAACTCGCGTGTCGTCGACGTGTCGGCTTGCGCGAACGCCTCGAACACCTTGTCACGTTTATCCGGAGGGATTCCGATTCCCGTGTCACGTACCGAGAAATGCAATACCAGACCCTCCGGGCCTTTCGACTCTTGCTCGACCTCCACTTCCACCTCGCCCTGCTCGGTGAATTTGATCGCGTTGCCCACCAGGTTGAACAAGACTTGGCGTAATCGCGCCGGGTCACCGCGCACGAACTGCGGCACGTCCGGAGCAACGCGCGCGTTCAGTTCGAGGTGTTTCTCATGTGCCTTGACGGCGAGCGTCTTGAGCGCATCGCGCACGAGATCCGCCAGGTGAAAGTCCGTTTCTTCCAACCGGAGTTTTCCGGCCTCGATCTTGGACAGGTCGAGAATGTCATTCAGGAGCAGCAAGAGTGAATCGGCGGACGAGCGGACCGTCTGCAGATACTCCTGCTGCTCGGGCGTCATATCGGTCGTCAGCGCGAGGTCTGTCATGCCGATGATCGCGTTCATGGGCGTGCGAATCTCATGACTCAGATTCGCGAGCAACTCACTTTTCGCCCGATTTCCCGCCTCGGCCGCTTCTTTCGCGGCACGGAGTGCTTCTTCCGTGTGATGGCGTTTGGTGATGTCGTTGTCAATCACAATCCAGCGTGTCAGGCGACCCTGCTGGTCGTGAACCGGGATCAGGTTTGATTCCACCCAATAGGTCCGGCCGTCGCGCCGGTACTGCATGAGATCGCCCGTCCACTCATGCCCGCTCTGCAGCGCCGCCTGGAATGCGCGGACCGCCGCCGCATCCGTACTCGGTCCGAACAGCAGCTGGTCGGGACGTTTTCCAATGGCCATCGATGGCTGGTAACCGGTCATCTGCACGAACGCGTCGTTGACCCACCGGATCATGCCATCCGCATCCATGATCGTGACCCCGTTTTTGGTCTTGCTGGTGACCAGGGACAGGATCTTGAGATTCTCCGTGTCGGATCCGCGTTGTGTGAGTTCGCGCTGAAGATCTTCACGGTAGCGGACGTCGCCCAGGGCCGTCGCCAGTTGCCGCGCGCGTTGCAATGCGACCGACAGCGCATCGAGTGGCGAGCTGGCATTGAGCATTCGGCACCAATCGGACACTTCCGCCTCGTTCGGGGGCGTGAATGCTGGCGGCAGGATCTGCGCCATGCGGATCACGGCGCCGTGGAACGGCCAGCCCGAGCTTTCAAATCGGTCGACCAATTCGCCCAGACGTTGCAAGACGGTCGTCAAGTGGGAATCTGAATCCGGTGCGGCGGCGGCCCGGCCCGCGCTGTCGGCACCGTGCGCGGAAGTGTCACTTTGCTCCTCCCAGACAGCCACTTCCAGGAAACGCTGGCCTTCGTGCTGACTCAGTGCGAAACGGACCCGCGCCGTGCCGCCGTGCCGCGCGATCGTCCTGCATACCGTATCGACGGCGCGCGCCAGTTGCTCACGCCGCTGCGCCGATAGCTGGGCAAGTGCCGCTAGAATCTCGGCGCGGCGTGCCAGTTCGGATGCGTCAGAAGTTCGGCGTAACAAAAATTCGGCAATCGTCTCGTTCACGTGCGTGACTCGTGTGAAAAGTCATAAGAAAAATGTGTTGCTGCAGGTAACAGCTTAGCAGAGTGCGTCTCGGCTGTTGAAAACTCGGCATTATAGCGAATCATGTTGCTTCCGGTTAACAAAACGGAGGCAGGGGGCATTTTTCCACGGCATCGGCGCGGCCCACGCTCGGCATGGCGTGCTGCGCATTGGCCAGGATGATGCACGACCGGCTGTGCTGAATCAGCTGTTGGACTTGGTCGGCGCCGGCGACGTACCCAAGGCCCAGTCCCTCGACCACGTCCTGCGCCAAATGACTCAACAAGAAGACATGGTGTCGCGCGCGAATATCGAGTAGCAGAGAGGCGGTCAGCGCATCCGGCGATCGCTCGCGAAAGACACGCCGGTTGACGAGCTCGTCGGATTCGGGGCTCGCTAAATGAGCCAGCGCGCGGCCGGGTCCGCGGGCCAGTTCGGTACAAATCAAGATGCTGCCGTGGTCGTCACAAACGCGTGACGCGGCAAACAATGCGCGCGCGAATGTCTCCCAGTTCTGGCGGTCCGGGCCGCCCGGAACCATGGCCACCACGAGCTCGGCCTTGCGCGGGACTTCATATGTCCACGCCGCCGCGCATTGCCGCTGGGCACTTTCGACTACTCGCGCCGCTTGACCCGCCAGAACGGCGAGTGTCGAGTCGCCCGGACCCGGCACGGCCTGGACCGTGAACTGAACACCGAGCAACCATGCCGCCTCCGCCACTTCGGCACGCCGGCGCGCATGCTGTGGCGCGTGGACCGTCGATGCGGGCGCTCGAAATCGACCGATCGTTCCCTCATCCGAAAACGTCGGGTAAAGACAGCTGTGGACGCCGAAATACCCGGGTGCGTCCGGAGCGCGCAACGCGCCGACCGGCAACACGACATCTGCATCACACAATGCCCGGTTGAAGTAGATTGGCTTGGCGTCACGGCTGGCGGCAAGATAGGCGAACTGGGCTGAGTCGGCAGGATCGTGAACCACCCACTTGATATCGGACGGCATGCCCGTACGCATCCGCTCGAATCGCGTCTCCTTGGAATAAAAGCCATCGGGAGGCAGTAAAACGGTCACGTCGCGCGCGTGTACCCCGGACTCCAACAGCATCTCCAGGATCGTGCCGACAATGGTCGATGCCGCGGGCAGTTCCTGGTCGACCGCCAGCGCGACGCGGTCACCCGGCATCACCGTCTCGGCGAAGGGGGGATAGCCAAGTGGTTCGGCCAACGCCGCCGTGGTCGCGACACGCGGACTCGGTACGTCGAAGCCGGCCGGAGTGCCCGTATTGGACACGAGGCAAGCCGACGCAATCTTCACATGAATCGAGGACTCTTGGCCATATTGAATCTGCGCATGCATCACGGAACCACGGGTTTGCCATCAGATTGTTGAAGATTGCCTCGATCGCCTGCCGAATGTGTCAATGATAGCGGGCAGTGCGCGGCGACGTCAAGTTGCGCGCGATCGCGGGGACTGGCGAGAGTAGCGGGTTTTGGTGATTTACGTTTTGAGACGCGTCTTGGAAGACGAGACGCCTTTTGGAAGACATGCCACCCTACGCAAGGAGGCGGCAAATTGGATACGGCAAAACGTGGCCATGGGCACACGGATATCATGTTGCGTGGCGGAGTGCGCGCGTGGGCTATTTGTTTGTTGGCCGGCATGATCGGTTGTAGTGACAGGCCGGCCTCGAACGAGGCCCCATCACCTCCTCCGGCGACGGCCCAATCGGTATTACAGCGGATGATCGACACGTACCGTGACGCCTCGTCGTATCGCGACGATGCATTTGTGCGGTTACGGTACCGTCGTGGCGGGCAGACGCATGAAGATCGTTCGCCGGTCCGCGTTGCGTGGCAGGCGCCGAACCGGATATCGATCCACGCCTATGAAGTTCAGGTGGCGAGCGATGGGACGCATCTGCGCGCGCGAATTCGCGATCGGGCGACGCGAGATTTTGATGGCCAGGTCGTGACGCGCCGTGTGTCGAACCGCTTGACACTCGATCAGCTGTACCGATCGGACGGGATCATGAGCCTGGCGTTGCGTCAAGGTTTGGTGGGCTACCCGCTGCAATTGGGTCTACTGTTGGCCGATCATCCACTCGCGATTTTGATGGACACGAAGGAAGTCACGCATCAGCTACTGGAGCCGGCCAGGATTGACGATCGGCTGTGCGACCGCGTGCAGATGCGGACCAGCGACGGGGCGTTTGTTTTTTGGGTGGATCGCGCCCGGCACGTTTTGCGGCGGGTCGAGTATCCCATCGCGACATTCGCACCGGACGTGGCGAACGATCCGACCGTCAGTGACGCACAACTGACGGTGGAGCTTGCGGGAGCCGCGGTGAATGTTGCGATGGCGAGTGACACGTTCACGATGCCGGTTCCGGCGGATGCCAAGGCGGTGCACAAGTTCGTGCCACCCCCGCGTGAGCTATCTTCCGACCTGTTCGGCAAGCAAGTGGGGCCGTTTGCGTTTCGCGGCCCATCCGGCGAGGTTGTGACTCGCGATCAGTTGGGCGATGACATCAAGGTACTCATCTGGTTCAACAACCACCCTGCCTGCAAGGCGGCCTTGACCGAGCTGAACAAGGTGTACACGAAGTATCGTGGGCAAGCGGGATTCGACTTTCTGGCGGTTTGCGTGGAGCCGGCCAGCACGACGGACCGGCAGATCGAGGATTTGATGAAAATGTGGCAAATCCAGATTCCGGTCGTTCGCGACTTGGAGGCGTACGGTCGCGACGTGTTCCACATTCCGTGGGCGCCGACGCTGGTCGTGTTGAACGGCGACAACAGGCTGCACATTTTCGAGGTGGGCGTGAATAAGGATTTGCCGACGGAGCTCCCGCAAGTTCTAAGTCGCCTGGCGGCGGGCGACGATCTTGCGGCGGAGATTCTGGCGCGGTTCCGCGCGCAACGGGAACGTTACGCGCGCCAATTGCAGGCGGGCGAACCGGACGCCACGACGGCCCGTTGACGGCCACGTCGCATGGACGGGTGGTCGTATCGACCTTCTTCACCAGCCTGCGTCGGGCTTGATGTCCTTCGTGGTCTCAATCTTCCCGCATGTTTAGTTTGATCAAGCGTAGCCGTTCACGGCCTTTGGCCATGAACGGTGGGTTAGTTTACTCTAATCTTAATCTTAATCCTGATCGACGTGACGTGTCACGTTACGCGACGATTCTCCTGATTCGTGGAAGCGGGATATCTCCTTTGAGATTACCTCATTTGCGTTGCGTGCCTCATCAGCAAAGGCCGGAAGAGGATTAAGATTAGATTCTTAGGTGGTAACATGCGCGCACCGTGCGCGCATGTTTCGAAGCGAAC
>CAZSOG010000303.1:0-6471 GCA_964607555.1 uncultured Pirellulaceae bacterium
GAATTAAACTACGCGGTAGCAGCAAGAGCCAGGTCAACAGCTGGTGCTGGCCGGTCGGATCGGGTGAAGTCTACCGCTATCGAACCGACAAGAGAATGCATCCTAAGGTTCGTGCGGGCGTGACTTCCAAAGTCAAGGCCGACAAGCCGATTGGCCAGTGGAACCGTATCATCATCACCATGCGCGGTGATCGATTAACGGTGGAGCTCAATGGGCAAACGGTTCTGGAGAATGCTCGGCTTCCCGGCGTCGCCGAGCGCGGCCCGATCGCGCTACAGCATCATGGTGATCCAATCGAGTTTGCCAATATCCTGATCAAGGAGCTGGATTGACCGCCCCCTGCGCGCTGAATTGCCAAGCGTTGGCGGGCCGAATTATTTTGGAGTTCTCCGGGCTATCCAGTCCTGGGCGTCGATCTTCTTCCACGCACGCGCACCGGTGCCGTGCAGCCGCGGATCGGTGCTGGTAATTCGCATCGTCGGCTTGCCGATGTTCACCAGTTTCGGATCGACCTGGTAGATGCTGCCGCGCTCGGTGCCGGGCAAGCGGGGTTTGCGGCGACCTTCGGTGTCATACCACGCGTTACCGAGGAAATTCCAGGTGTCCGGCGCGGTGCCGGCTCCCACATTGATGAACTCGGGTCGGCCAACACGATGATCGAAAACGACTACATTTTTCTCGAACACGCCATCGTGTGACGGCCGGAAGCGCGGGTCGTTGCTCTCCTGAAGAATGCGTCCGATCCACTTGCCGGGAAGAACGATCGTGTTCTGAACGACGCGGTTGCCGCTGGCGGTTGGCCAGGCTACCGGAGCCTCACAACCATAGAATCGATTCCCGGCCACGACCAGTCTTGTCGCTTCGTAATCCCGGACACGCGGTCGAAAATAGGCCAAGCCGGTGGAACCGCCAAGGTTCAACCCGCGTCCCCCGGCACGATCGAAAAAGCAACACTGTACCAGGTTATCCGCACAGCCACCTTTCATCTGGATCGCCTCCGTATTGTCGAATCCATTTTCACCGTGGAAATAGCAGTCTTCGACAACCCCTCGATGACACCCGACCATGTCGATTCCGCTCCCTCCCCAACCGATGAATCGGCAATTCCGCACGATAAACTGATCCACCCCACTGACCTTCAGCCCATCGTGGTTGCCGCGCGGGCCGATGTGCCGGATTGTTACGTTCTCGATGATCAAATGGTGCATCGGTGTGGCGATCGTACCGCCATCGTCACAATTAAGCCCGTTCATCGTACAGCCGTCGACGATGAAATCCGCCAGCGTAACGTAGTTGCAGTCGGCCAGGTGCATGGCCGCCGAAGGGCCATGAAAGACCGGTGGGCTTTTCGGATTCGCGCCTCGAATCGTGATTCGTGCATCCACGTCGCCAGAAATGCCGCGTACCGCCAGCCTGCCCGAATAATCGCCCGAGGCAATTTGGATCGTCGTACCGGGCCGGGCGCGCAGCATGGCCGCACGCAGAGTGGAAATGCTGTCGACGGAAACAACATGCTGGCGCGTTTCGTCTCGCGGTCGCCGAACCTGGCCGTCGGCCATTGCGCCGAACAAGACAATCCAGAAAACGCCGATGCCCATGAGCCGTTTCATCGCAAACACCTCTTTGTTGTTTACCGAGTTTTCTCTCTCTCGCCTTTCGAATTCAGTCTATCGTAGCCGTTCACGACATCTGCTATCCAGGAACACTAATCTTCGCTGATCAACACTAATGATACCGCCCTAGAAAGTTTGCAACAGACAACATGAATCCGGCACGTGTTAAAACTGCAGGCCTTTCAAGATGAGGTTTTCCGATATTAGCGAGAATTAGTGTCGATTAGCGTTCTTTTTCTTCTGGTCCGTGAACAGTTACAAATATTCTTGCCTACCTTCTTCGGCGCCCGGATTTACCGCGCTTCACCGGCGGGCGTGCAGGCGACTTGACTTTCTCACTCCACGACATCGCGTGGTCAAAGACGACGCCGAATTTCTGGTAGTCGTTGTAGTCAACTGCTTCCCGTCGCCACTTTGCCAGTTGCTGATCATAGCGTTCGCGCATCGACGTCAATGTGTCGTGGTCATCTCGATTCCGCACGATGTTCGTCAATTCGAGAGGATCGTTCCGCGTATTGTACAACTCGTCGGTGGGGTTCATCCCGTCGGCGCCGTATGGCCAGAAAATGTACTTGACGTCTTTGGTCACGACGGCCAGACTGTGCGTCGCCGCCGGCCCCCAGACATTGATCAGCGGCAGGAACTCGTGGATTGCCGCCCGCGGATTGTTGTAGATGGTCATCAGATCGCACCCGTCCATTTGCCGTGGTGGCGTAATGCCGGCCAACGCGAGTATGGTCGGAGCAAAATCAACGTTTCCGGTCAGTGCATCGGTCCGGATCCGTCGCCCACTGTTTGGATGACGCGAGTCGTACACGATCAGCGGCACGCGCGAAGCCTCCTCGTACGGCAGCACTTTCGATCCGTATCCGTGCGAGCCACAGAAAAAGCCGTTGTCCGAGGTGTAGATAAGCACGGTGTTCTCTTTGACGCCGGCCTCTTCAATTGCCTTGCGGATCATGCCGACGGCAACGTCGATGCCATAGACCTGCTGGTGGTAGATGGCCATCACCTGGTCATACTGGTCGGCATAATGCCATGAATAGAAGCGTTCGTACTGCCGCCCCTGGCGGCTCTGTTCGGAAAAATGGAGACCATGCTCGCGCCCGAAATTGTCCGGCTTCTTGAATGTCTTGCCGGCGTAGACGGCGTTGAAACGCGGGTCGGGCGTAGCGGGCCGATGCGGGGCCTTGAAACTGATCGACAAGCAAAACGGCTTGTCCGATCGGGCCGCCGCCCTGATGAAGTCACGCCCGAACGCACCGTACGACAGGGTCGAGTGCGGATATTCATCAGCGTAATTCACCATCGACTTATTCTTGCGCGTTTCGTAAGACGTCTGGCCCGGTCCACCGCCCCAGCGGTCGAAGTCATCCGCCGGCAAGCGCTTGTTTTTTGCGGTCGGTGAACTATTTTGAAGGCGGTTAGGTTCGTCCGACTGGATAGCGAATTGACGCAGTCCGTTCTCTCGTTGGTCGAACTCGCACAGGACATTTCAAAGTGGCGGCGGTATAACGACTTCGAACCCGAATTTGCCGGCGAACGCGGTTTCGTAACCGGCGGCGCGCAGCAGCATCGGATAACTCCGTTGCCACTTGTCCTGCGTCAGCGGGCCGTGCGTAAAATTGCACCCGGTCTTGTATTCGAACATCCCCGTCATCACACTCGCGCGACTCGCCATGCAAATCGCGGTCGTGTCATAATGATTGTCGAATACGATGCCATCCGCCGCTATCTGATCGATGTTCGGTGTCTGGACGTCGGCGTTTCCATAGCAGCCCAACGTGTAGCAGCATTGGTCATCCGCCATCAAGAACACAATGTTAGGCCGCTCGGCGGCCGCGAGCAATATCGGCAGTCCCGCCACCAACCATGAGAGTATCCACAAGAAACATATTCGGCGCGTCATCGTCCAGGGCTCCTCGGTGTGCATGTGATTCCAAAGTGTTTCCATTGTGACGCGCCGGCCGCAGGCCGACAAGGACCGGCCAGCCTAGACTCGCTCTGGCGTCGCGTCCCCAACATGGCGCGGATCTGCTATAGTGTGCCTAATGCGGGAGGCACGCAGCTCACGAGCGCGTACGCCCTTGTTCCGCGGCGCTCCCGCCCGTCGCTTGGAAACATGCGTGCACGGTGCGCGCATTTGGCAGCCTTCGAGACCTTATGGACGGAAACTCGTTGCACGTGAGTCAAGTTCTTGCATCGAACTACGCATAGGTTGCGGACGGGGTGCCGACGGACAAGGATGTCCATCATACCTGGCACCCCGAACACGGTCGGACCCACGGCCGCTACCGCCTGAGGATCTGTCCATTGGTTGGAGGCAACGCCTCATTTGAATCCAAGTGTCATGGGCTCCGTGCCGTAGCGTTTTGCCTGGAGCCGCTCCCGTACCCCACGTTCACATAGGATATCACGATGACCAATAAGATTCTCCTTTGCTCTGCTCTGCTGATTTCATGGATCCCATCCCTGTCCAGGGCGGATAACTGGGCACATTGGCGCGGCCCGACCGGGAATGGTGTCGCACTGCACGCACATCCGCCACTTCACTGGAGCAGTACGAAGAACGTGAAATGGAAGGTAGCCGTTCCGGGTCGAAGTTCGGGTTCGCCCGCGATATGGGACGACCGCGTGTTCGTTGTCACGGCCGTACCGGTCGCCGGCCAGGATACCGCCAAGCGGTTGCCCAAGCTGGATTTCAACGTGTTGTGTCTCGATCGCGGCGACGGGCATTTGTTGTGGCAGCGCACGGCCACGACGGCGACACCTCATCAGGCAAAGCAGGTCACGAACTCGTTTGCCTCCGCATCGCCATGCACCGACGGTACCCATGTTTACGCACACTTCGGCTCGCGTGGGCTCTACTGCTATACGATGGACGGCAAACCAGTATGGCAGCGCACCGACTTCGGAAAAATGAACACCCGGAACAGTTTCGGTGAAGGCAGTTCGCCCACGCTGGCCGGCAACAAGATCTTGGTCCCCTGGGACCACGAGGGCCCATCCTTCCTCTACGCGTTGGACAAGCGGACGGGCAAAACGCTCTGGAAAACACCGCGCGACGAACCGACATGCTGGGCCACGCCTTTGGTGGTGAAGCACCGCGACGGGTACCAGGTTGTCATGAACGGACAGACGTGCGCGCGAGCATACGATCTGGAAACGGGTCAAGAACTCTGGCGCTGCGGCGGCCAGGCGCAGCGCCCGGTCGCCTCCGCGGTGTCCGCCGACGGCCTGGTGTTCGTCGGCAGTGGTTTCCAAGGATCATTTATCGGCGTCTTCCGCATGGATGGCCGCGGTGACATCGCGAACACGGACCATGTCGCTTGGACCACGAGTCGAGACGCGCCCGACATCGCGTCACCACTCCTTTCGAACGGACGTCTTTACTTTCACAAGGGCAAGTCCGGCATGTTGAGCTGTGTCGACGCGCGGACGGGGAAAGTGCATTATGCGGCAACGCGCATACGGGGCATTTCGAAAACCTACGCATCACCGATCGCGGCCGGCGGCTATGTCTTTGTGACCGGCCGAAGTGGGACGACCGTGGTCATCAAGGAGAGTGACCGATTGGAGATCGTCGCGCGTAATTCCCTTGACGAGACCGTGGACGCCACGCCGGCCCCCGTCGACAATGAACTGTTTATCCGAGGTGTCGACCACCTGTTCTGTATTGCCGAGTAACCCGGGCGCCGGGCGGCCGTCGCGCGGTCCTCCGAACCGAGTGGGAAGCGCACCGCAGCGATGTCGGCCCTACGTTTCTGGATGCGGGCAACGGTGGCGCGATTGTGTATGGATGAAGGTACGAGTGCGAATTTGAAGAAGGATGTGAACGATGACACGTTGCACGAGGATCTTCTTCCTGGTATTACTGGTCTTTTCAACGTCGCTCGCGATAGCGCAGGATAAGCACGCCGCTCGACGGTCGCTTCGGCAGATGTTGCTCAAACGATTCGACACGGACGGCGACGGCGTGCTGTCGGCAAGCGAGCGCGCCGCGGTGGCCGCGCGCCGCGCGGGTGTCGGGGATTCGGGAACACCACAACGGATGACGTGGAAGGTCGCCGGACTGGATCGAGAAGCGTTTGTCTACTTGCCGACCAAACCCACGGCGCGCGGCGCACCGGTCGTGTTTGGGTTCCACGGCCACGGTGGCACCGCGCGCAACGCGGCCCGGACGTTCGGTATCCAAAAACTCTGGCCTGAGGCCTTGGTGGTTTATATGCAGGGCGTACCCACCCCGGGTAGACTGACCGATCCGGACGGCAAGCGTAACGGCTGGCAACATGCTGCCGGCGTGCTGGACGACCGCGACCTGAAGTTCTTTGACACGGTGTTGACGACGCTGCGTGGAAAACAGCACATTGATGAATCCCGAATCTACGCTACGGGGCATTCCAACGGCGGCGGTTTCACCTATTTGCTGTGGTGCCATCGACCAGACGTCTTTGCGGCGATTGCCCCGTCGTCGGCCAGCGCGCGAAGTTTATGGACCACTCATCCGCAGCCGATTCCGGTAATGCATTTGGCCGGCGAGAATGATTCGCTCGTCAAATTCAAGTGGCAGCAGCGGGCGATGGAACGGGTGCGCGCGATCAACGGCTGTGTCAAAGAAGGGACCGAATGGGCCAAGCTATGCACGCTTTATGCTTCGCCGACTAACCACGCGCCGTTCATCGCGTTGATTCACCCCGGCACGCACAAGTACTGCCTGGACGCGCCGCCGCTGATCGTTCGCTTTTTCAAGGAACATGCACGCAAGATCCCGGCGCGCACGAATTCGCCGGACGGATCATAAGGACCTGTAACAAAACTCAGCTTCCAAGATGTACGATGGACGTCCACGTCCGTCGAA
>CAZSOG010000304.1:0-6458 GCA_964607555.1 uncultured Pirellulaceae bacterium
GCTAGCCATTCGCTTACCCTCCGGAAGCCGTTGCCTGACAAAGTGTTACGTGTTTTTTGAAGTGCTTCGATGTGGCGTATGTACCCCCAACTGTACAGTTTGCGTGAATTCGTGGCGTCTGTGTCTGGACAAAAGTGACTATAGCGTTGGTTCGCGGCCCGGGCAAGACTGTCAAAACACACGTCCGTGGCCCCCGCGCAACCACCAGTCTCGGCGCGGGTTTGACACGTTTGGTCACTCGGGAGTGGATATTTGTTTAATCACGACTCAAACCCGCCTCAACGGGAATTCCTGGTAAAGAAACGGCAGACCACATAATGGCAACTGCTTGCGATTATCCTGATCGCCGTCCCCCTACAATCATTGCACATTATGACTTGACGTAACATTACGCGACTATATAATTGCATGCCGGGTCATCACTTGTCGTAATTGTCATATAGGGAGTCGGTTAATGGCAAAGCTAGCTCGCAATCCATATGCCCCTGGAGCAGGACATTCACCTCCGTATCTTGCTGGACGCGAACAAGAGATTAAGGCGTTCAAGAAATTCTTGAAGCAGGACACTATTCGGCAAAATGTTGTGCTTACTGGCTTGCGAGGAACTGGAAAAACTGTACTGATGGAGGATAAATATAAGCCCATCGCGCAGGCCGATGGTTGGGCATGGGTTGGATCAGATTTTTCAGAAAGCACTTTTCTCTCGGAAGAGAATCTTTGTCTTCGAATATTGACGGATCTGTCGGTATTTACTTCATCGCTTTCAATAGAGACATCGGACGGCACTTTTGGATTTGTTTCATCGGACCCTCATCGCGTCGTTGATTACTCGTTTCTTGCAACGGTATTCACTGCATCGCCAGGGCTTATTGCTGATAAGCTAAAGGCAACCTTGGATTTGGTGTGGGGACTTATAGACTCGAAGGCCGCGTGCAAAGGTGTTGTATTCGCTTACGACGAAGCCCAAGTTGTGCGTGACCGAGAAGACAAAGAGCAGTATCCGCTTGCCACATTGCTAGAGACCTTTCAATCAATCCAACGCAAGGACGTCCGATTCCTATTGCTTTTGACAGGGCTGCCAACATTATTTCCCAAACTGGTTGAGTCTCGCACATATGCCGAGCGGATGTTCACGGTTCAAGAGCTTGGTAGATTAACTGCCGACGAATCGCGAAAAGCAATCGAACGGCCGCTTGCGAAGTCGCGGTGGACATTCACCGAGGCGGGAGTGGCTAAGATAGTCGAGGTCTCGAATGGATACCCTTACTTTATTCAGTTCATATGCCGCGAAACGTTCGATCATTTATTGGCCAATCCAGGTGATTCGAATATCCCGATGGATTCAATTATTCGCAAATTGGATTCTGATTTCTTCGCTGGTCACTGGGACAAGGTGACTGACAGACAACGTGATGTGCTTTTCTGTGCAGCCAATTTAGACAACGCGGACGGAGAATTCACGATCGGTGAAATTGCGGATGTCTCGAAGTCTCTTGATGTCAAGTCACTTTCGCCTGGTGATGTTAGCCAAATTCTTCCGCGGTTGATCGATAAAGGATTGGTATACAAGAATCGGTTTGGAAAATATTGCTTCGCAGTTCCGCTTTTCAGTGGATTTATCAGACGGCAATACAGTCGGCCGGATCCACAGCAGCGACTGTTTTAGGTGTTGGCTTGACACGGCAGTATACACCCATTTACTAACTGTCGTTCAACCGAAACCGCCGCGTGCGGCGGAACCCGGATCGCCGGTCCCGTCAGTGCGGGCGACTCATCTTTCCATTGGTGAGTATTATGCGTCCAAGAGACCCACTGGACGCGGGGCAAGGAGACCTGCTGTGGGCTGCTAAAAGTCTGGAATTGACACATTGTTTTAAGCGGCTGGACGGTCATCTGTTTTCTGCCGCTGTCGAGGTTGAATATGGCCTTCAGCCAAAGGACTCTATTGCAAATACCAACCTGGGGCGTCGGTCGCCTGCGGCTCCCTGTGCCCCAGGCTACGATGAATATGGCCTTCGGCCAAGGCGCTTCGATAGATCCCGGTAAGGTCCCCATGGCTGACGGTTGGCAAACGGCATAAAAACCGGATAAGGTTCCTCGCGCGTCAACCCCAATGTTTTAACAACCCAGACCTGGTGTCTTTCGAATATCCCGAACGGAATCTCCTGGGCGTCCGCCCGTCGTGGACGCCGCGCACGGTCGTCATCGAGCGGATCATCGACAGGCTGACCGAGCCCGTGCCTGGCCGCTGCTTGGTGAAGCGGCCATTGCTCCATCGCGGTCGCTACCTGATTTCATGTGGCATCTGGTAGTTTGTCGAATTCCGGGGTGTCCACGAATTCAATACATGATTCAGCGGACGTCTCTTCGCCCTTCAAGAGCATAGGAGGAAGGAGAAGAATAGGAGCAATATATGCCGTGCCATCGCGTGCGGCAATCGATGAATGCAAAAGCAGGCACCCTAATTCTCGGAAAGCCGCCCGAAGTCAAGGTGTCTGGTACTTTCTGTCGGGAATCACACTTTCACGCCACTGATCAATTTGATGAACTCATCGTTCGAGTTGAATCGCGACAATTGTTTGGTCAGTTGTTCCATCGCGTCGACATGATGCATCGACGTCAGGGTCCGGCGCAGCATGGTCACGGCGTGCAACGTTTCCGGTTCGAGCAACAACTCTTCGCGACGCGTGCCGGATTGGGTGATATCGATCGAGGGCCACACTCGGCGATCGGCCAGTTTTCGGTCGAGCACCAGTTCCATGTTCCCGGTCCCCTTGAACTCTTGAAAGATCAGTTCATCCATGCGGCTGCCGGTATCGATCAGTGCGGTTCCGACCACGGTGAGCGAACCGCCCTCTTCGAACGCACGTGCCGTGGCGAACAGTTTCTTGGGTATGTCCATCGCCTTGATATCGACGCCGCCGCTCATCGTGCGGCCGGTATTGCCAACCCATTTATTGAACGCGCGTGCCAGCCGCGTGATCGAGTCCATCAGCAAGAACACGTCCTGGCCCATCTCGGCCAGCCGCTTGCAACGTTGCACAATCAGTTGGGACAGACGGACATGACTCTCCACATCCTGATCGAGGCTGCTGGCGATCACTTCCCCATCGACGTTCCGGGTCATGTCGGTGACTTCTTCGGGCCGCTCATCGATCAACAACACGATCAGTTTCAGATCGGGATGATTCTTCGCGACTCCCTGGCTGATATGCTGCAGCATGATCGTCTTGCCGGTCCGTGGCGGCGCGACGATCAACGCGCGTTGGCCCTTGCCCAAGGGGGTCAACAGATCCATCACGCGCGTCGTGAGCGGTTCAGGACCGGTTTCCAAACGCAACCACTGGTTCGGATTGATCGGCGTCAATTGGTCGAAAGTCTTGACGTTAACGTATTCCTCGGCGGGGATCCCATCAACATTGGTGATCTCGCGCAACCGCGGGCCCTGCTGTTTGCGTGCCTGCTGAACCATGCCATGAATCACCAAGCCGGGCCGCAGCCCGAACTTTTCGATCATGGTTCCGGGCACGAACGGGTCGGTTCGTTCGCGTGAGTAGTTATTGTTCGAACTGCGCAAGAACCCGTAACCGTTCGGGTGCAATTCGAGCAATCCGAAGCCGGGTTCCAGCGGGGCATCGGGATTCTCGGCCGGCTCCTTCGCATCCGCCTGCCGCCGAGACGAGTTATCCGAGCCGGGTTTCCGTCGCCGTCGCGGTCCCTTGCCGTTGGAATTCGGCCGTCCTGAGGTACGTCCGGAACCGGGTCGTCCTCGTTGCTTTCTGTTCCCCATGGTCCACCTAGACAGAGTCCATCCCGGGCAATTTCCCCGCGATCGACACCTTGTAATGAAATTGGAATGCGCACCCAGCCGCCCCATCGCGCGGCGGCAGTGCGAGATTGCGAATCACACCTTCCTCGATTCGCGCATCACACAAACGCTGTTGACGTTAGAACTCAGAATCGCCGCACGCCACGGGACCAAGTTCGGTCACAGCGGCGGCTCGGATAATGCTCGTCTTGCAAAAATCTGTCACCCGTTCATGCCGTAGCATGTCGCGACACAACATCAAAAAACACGACGGTCGGTTTCTTGAGTTCTTGCGGGTCGCCTGCCAAATATTAACGACCGGAATACAGCTTCGATTCCAAAGATGGCTCCGGCTGTCAGAGGCTTTTGCACCGACTGACCAAAGAACCCCAAGAAAAACTAACTCGTCCGTTAAGTACCGACGTCGTTTCAGCGACATTGGCCGTGAGAAAGGGGTTCCGATAACCTCGGCTGAAGGCGAGCAGCGCCTACAATGCAAGACAGAAGTCTTCTAACTACTGGCATCATACTCATCTCTTCGGTTGTGTCAAGCGATCCCTGTAGCGAAATAGGAAAAATGGCGAGTTTTTTCCAAACATTTCGGTTTTCATGGGCGCGCGTGCCGACACCGACGCGGCACCCCGGGGTTCGATTCGCCCGCGTGAAGCGCGTGGCGGATATTTTGCCTATTCGTTATTTTTGCTGCAACCCGAATCGTGATCTGACCGATACTAAGAGTCGTTCCAGCGCGGGCCGTCGGCGCGCGCCTCATGGTAATGAGGCAGAGGCGCTCGGCAAGCGACCGAAGTCCGGGGTGGGCACACGCGCAGCGGATCAAGGTGGACTGTCCAGCGATCGCTCGATCAGAATCGCCGGCGGCAGTCCGGTGCGTAAATCCAACCCACCCGGCCCAGCGGCCGGGGCAACTCAGCTAACCAAGGAAGGGCGAACAACCAATGCGTGGATTCCGTTTTGCCGTCCTCGCGGCCATGATCATGATGTGCATGAACTCGGGACTTCGGGCCCAGAGTCGAATCCCCTGGACGCAAGACCTTGCGTTGGCGCGGCAAATGGCGCGGCAGCAACAGCGTCTGCTATTGATCCATTTTTGGAGCAATAGCTGTCCACCGTGCCTGCGTCTGGAACGATACGTATTCAATCAGCCGGAGGTAATTCGGGCCATCAGTTCGAACTATGTTCCGGTGAAAATCAACGCGACGGACAATCCCCAGTTGGCGGCGCAATTCCGCGTCGACCGCTGGCCGACCGACATCGTCGCGACCGTCGATGGCCAAGAAGTATACCGCGGCGTGAGCCAACAGGATCCGAATCGGTACATTGCCCTTTTGGATCAGGTGGCCGCCAACACGCGTGTCGGGTTGCCAATCGAGGGCTCGGCATCGACGCCGGTCGCCAAGACACCGACGCCCAACAGCGGGCCGCGCGGTCCCGGCTATTCACCGCGGGGACAAATGGCCGCATCACCGTCTAAACCGGTCATGGCGTGGAGCGAGCCAAGCTATACTCCGCGTCGATCGCCGGCCCGGTCGGCCATGCCGCCCGCGGCGCCGCAGGCGGTAACGAATCGCTACGCGGGCGCGCCGGCGATGGCCCCACCACCACGCTCCGCGCCCATCGCCCCGGCCTACGGAGGACAATACGTGCCGCCCGCCGCGGCCGGCCCGAGCGGCACCAACGCCGGCCGCGCCGCGCAAAGGCCGGGGTCGCCAAACCAACAAGCCATGCCACCGCTGCAGTCACGCGCGATGGTCCAAACGCCCCCCCCCGCGGCGGCCAGCGATCCCTATGCCTCCGGTAACGCGGCCGGCATCCAGTCGCCCGCCAATGCGATGGCCGCGCGACCGTCCGCGCCCCCCGCCAACAGGCTGCAAGTGGGACCGACACAAGCGCCCCTGGGCCTTGATGGCTACTGCCCCGTGACGTTGGTCGAACAGCAGAAATGGGTCAAGGGAGATCCACGCTGGGGGGCGATTCACGAAGGCCGTACCTACCTGTTCACCGGTCCGGAACAACAACAGCGGTTCCTGGCCCAGTTCGATAAGTACGCGCCCGTTCTGTCAGGCTATGACCCTGTCCAGTTCGTGGAAAAAGGATCGCTCGTCAATGGCAAACGCGCCCACGGTGTGTTCTACCGCGATCAAATCTATTTGTTCGTGGACGAATCGTCGTTGCAGCAGTTCTGGAGCGCCCCGGAACGTTACGCGCTCGCCGTCCTGACCGCGCGCAACCAGCGTCGCGGACAAGGAACGACACACCGGTGAGCCGACCGCTTTTGTTGCCCATCGCGCGCCCGCGCTGTGCGATCAGCAGGGCCCGACAGCCCTTGCACGTTGCACTTAGAGACCTTATGGGCGGCAACTCGTTGCACTTGAGGCAAGTTCTTGGGACGAGATCTAGCCGTCGCTAGGGGATTGCCTTCGGGCAATGAACGCGTGTAGTGCAAAATCACCGTTCCACCGGGATAAACCCGGCGGTGACGGGAAGTTCGTGGTGTTGTCCGCGACGTAGTGCAAAATCACCGTTCCACCGGGATAAACCCGGCGGTGACGGGAAGTTCGTGGTGTTGTCCGCGACGTAGTGCAAAATCACCGTTCCACCGGGATAAACCCGGCGGTGACGGGAAGTTCGT
>CAZSOG010000305.1:0-6441 GCA_964607555.1 uncultured Pirellulaceae bacterium
GAAATCGTTGCTTCCGTCGTGCAAGAAGACGGGTTCTACAAGGCATCCCCCGGTTTTGTCGTCGAGAAGGTCGGAAACGAAGCGCACAAGTACTTGGCAATGCCGAAGGATCTGCGTGATCCGGCCGTCGAAAAGGCGTGGGAAGCCATCTCGTTTTCAAGTTCCGCGCCGGGCCGCATCCCGGCGGAAATGCTGAAACGCTCGACCGATCAACAGGGCGATGAGGTGGTGCAGTTCGCTGTGACCGGTGATCGGCTCGTCTCGATTCGCGCGGCGACGCTGCCGGACTTTACCACCTACTACGATGCGTCATTGATGAACCCGAAAACCCTGGTTGGCGTTTTCCTTGGGGCGATGGCGACCTTTATATTCTGTGCCATGACGATGAAGGCGGTCGGACGGGCCGCCAAGGGCATGGTCGAGGAGGTGCGGCGTCAGTTCAAGGAGCACGCGGGGATCATGAAAGGGACCGAAAAGCCGGATTATCGGCGACCGGTCGCGATCAGTACCAAGGCGGCCCAACGGGAGATGATCCTGCCATCGTTGCTCGGCTTGATCCTGCCCGTCGTGGTGGGCTGGTTGCTGGGTGTCGGTGGGGTGCTGGGCCTGCTGGTCGGGACCTTGACCACCGGCTTTTGTGTCGCGGTCTACATGGCTAACGCCGGCGGCGCGTGGGATAATGCCAAGAAGCACATCGAGGCGGGCGCGCTTGGTGGCAAGGGTTCCGATGCCCATAAAGCGGCCGTGGTCGGTGACACCGTGGGTGATCCGTTTAAGGACACGAGCGGTCCGAGCCTGAACATTCTGATCAAACTGATGAGCATGGTCAGCGTCGTGGTCGCCGGATTCGTTGTCCGCTACAGCCTGATGGCACTCGGTATTTTCTAAGAACGATTCCCAAAACCGGGTTTCAAATGCGTACGATGGACGTCCACGTCCGTCGAAGAAGCGGTTAAACGCCCTCGCGGCAGGCTGGACATGGCTGCCAGGTTACGGCAGGAACGCACAGAGCAGGAATCGCCCGGTCATGCGCAGCATGGCCGGGCTTTTCTTGAACGGGTCGCGGCACTCAGCTCCGTTCACGGGCATTTGTTCGGTTAATCCCATATCTTACTCTTACTCCTCTTCTCATATTCTCATAGCAACTTTGCTTTGGCTCGCGGCAGTTCCTTCAGCAGACGCTGAATCAGGTCATCGACGCTGACTCCCTCCGCTTCCGCGTTGAACGTCGGTACGATGCGGTGGCGCAGCACCGGGTAAGCCAGCGTCTCGATGTCGTCCAATGTCACGTGATGCCGCTCGTGCAACAACGCGCGTGCCTTCGCGGCCAGCACCAGCTGTTGGCTGGCGCGGGGGCCCGGCCCCCATTCAATCAGCTCCGGCACCCACGGCATGGCACGATCATCCTTGGGGCGTGCCGCGCGGACGATGTCCAATACAAAGTCCTTGACATGATCGGGCAGAGGAACCAAACGCACCGTGTGCTGGCACTCGATCATCTCGGTCCCGGTAACGACGGGCTTCAAGTGCGTTTCAAAGGTCGTGGTCGTTCGATCAATGATCTCGCCCTCTTCAGCGCGATCGGGGTAATCAACGACGACGTGGAACAGGAACCGGTCACGCTGTGCCTCGGGCAGCGGGTAGGTACCTTCCTGTTCGATTGGATTTTGGGTCGCGAGAACGAAGAACGGTTCGTCCAGCCGATAGGTGTGCCCACCCACCGTGACTTCATGCTCTTGCATCGCTTCCAGCAAGGCGGCTTGAGTTTTCGGGGGCGTGCGGTTGATTTCATCCGCCAAGAGCATTTGCGTGAAAATCGGTCCGCGTTTGAAAACCAGCTGTCGTTGACCGGTTGCCGTGTCCTCTTGGATGATGTCCGTTCCCGTAATGTCGGCCGGCATCAGATCCGGAGTGAACTGGATCCGGTGGAACGTCAGGTCCATCGACTCGGCCAATGAACGAACCATCAGGGTTTTTGCCAAACCGGGCACGCCTTCCAGCAGACAATGACCGCGACTCAAGATCGCGATCAATAGCTGCTCGATGACCTTATCCTGACCAACAATGATCTTGGCGACCTGCCTTCGGATCTTATCACACACATTGACGAGCATCTCCGCCCGAGCAACATCATCCATGGCGGGTTGGTCCGTTGCGTTGTCCACTTGGCAACCTTTCTGGTCCGTTGATATATGCGGCGGGGTAGCCCAGGGCGCATGCCGTCAGCAGACGCATGGGTTGCGCTCCCGCTGGGCATCGGCGGTGGGTGCGGCGCGATGCTCAAGTTCACTTGCGCCCTTCTATTTGATAGCATACACGGAGTGACGGCCTGTTACCACGTGCGGTCGAAAAGGAGTCCGTGGATGAATACGAACGAGTTTCGAGTGCATTTGCAAGCGTGTCTTGGCGGACCGTGGCCGGACCCGCCGGCGCTGCGGGCGTGTGTTCTGGAGACAACCTGGAAAGACGGTTACCGGATCGAATCGGTCACGTACGAGGCCGAGCCCGGCGCCGCGATTCCGGCCCTGTTGCTGGTCCCGGACGGGATCAGTGCAGCCTCGCCCGCGCCGGCGATCGCCGTCTGGCACCAACATAACGAGGAGTGGGATTTGGGCAAGAGCGAGCCGGCGGGCCTGGCCGGCAACCCCATGCACCACACGGGCGCGGCCCTGGTCCGCGAGGGCTTTGTCGTCCTCTGCCCCGATGCGCTTTGTTTCGAGGATCGCCGGATCAGAGAGTTGCCGGGCGGCCAGTACGAGCGATTCGAGTTTCTGCGTTACGTCGTGGCGGGACGCTGCATGGCGTGGAAGAACATCCTGGATATGCGTCGCGCGATTGACTATCTTTGTGCACGTCCGGAAGTCGCGTGCGACCGCATCGGCTGCTATGGCCATTCGATGGGCGCGACCCACGCGTGGCTCGTCGGGCCGTGGGAGCCACGTCTGAAGTGCCTGGTTGCAAATTGTTGCTTACCCACGTACGCCGGCATACATCGTAACCACCTCATGCATTGTTTTCCGAATTTCATTCCCGGCCTGTTCGCGTACGGCGATACGACCGACATCGTGGCGTCGATCGCGCCGCGCCCGCTGCTGCTGAATTTCGGCTCGGCTGACCCCGGGAGTCCGATCGAAGAAGTGCGTGCCGCAGTGCAACGCGTTGGCGATGCCTACGCGGCACATGCGGCACGTGATGCATTTCGGTGTTTCATTGAACCCGACGCCGGCCACGTCTTGTCGCCCGCCATGTGGCAGCAGACGCGTGCTTGGCTCCGCATGCACCTGGCACCGTGATCGCGTGAATACAACTACGACGGCATCCTGTAACTGTTCACGGACCAGAAGAAAAGAACACTAATCGACGCTAATTCACGCTAATATTGGAAAACCTCATTCTGAAATGCCTTCGACTTTTCTACGACCGGCCGGATTCATGTTGAGTGTTGCAGACTTTCCAGGCCGGCATCATTAGTGTTGATCAGTGAGGATTAGTGTTCCTTGATAGCAGATGTCGTGAACGGCTACGGCATCCTGAACCCGAGCCCCTTCCCGCCCCCACCGAGCTTGACTCGGTGGAGCGCATGATTTTGCACTACGACGGCATCCTGACCAAGCGCACAAAAATCGGCCACCTTGTGTTGCACACAAAGTGGCCGGAGTGTGTTGCCTGATCCGGATTACGGATCAATAGCGGTCACGACGTCCATAGCCGCCGCCGCCACCACCACCACCACCACCGCGGCGATTCTCGCGCGGCCTGGCCTCATTGACCGTCAACGTGCGACCTTGCAGGTCCTGCCCGTTCATGGCCTCGACTGCCTCTTCAGCGCCGGATTCCATCTCGACGAACCCGAAGCCGCGCGAGCGGCCCGTGTCACGATCGGAGATGACGCTGGCGGACGTCACGGTCCCGTACTGCGCGAAGACTTCACGCAGATCGTCGGCCGTCGTGCTGTAGGAGAGGTTCCCCACATACAATTTCTTACTCATCGAAGGTTCCTTGAGTCCCCATGGACTCCGCTAAAGCAGTGAAACGAACAGCCGTATCAAACGGCGACCAGGAAGATCTTCAGTCCGGCTTCGCCCCAGTCATCCGCAAGACACCGGCATGCGCCAGTGTTTTCAATCCCGTCGGCCGTGAGCTCATTAACAGAGCGAGGAACCAGAGGATGGAGAAAGCGAGGTGTGGCAATTCAGTCTGTCGTCTTCCGTCTGGTCGGATAGCCACCCGACCGTGTGCGCAGTATATACTAGTTTCGAGCGGCGCACACCCCGAAAGTGACGCAAAATGTTGAGGATTTCATGGTACGGCCCGCACGCCGAAAAAAACGCCGCGCCACCCTGAATATCACATCTCGGGACTTGTATATTGTCGGTCGGGTGGTCGCCAACCTTAGCGCGCGTTGTCGCCACGCCAAGAAACAGAGGAAATGTCGTGCCGCTTCGGTGTACAATGGCTGTGATTTTGGCCCAATACGTCCCTCTTCCGCGAAAGGAACTGACGCCATGACCGCAAAGACGACTACACCTATGTTTTTCGTGGTGATTTTCGGGCTTGTTACCCTGGGGTTGCTCACACCAGCCTGGAGCGGCGAATCCCGTACGCTCGCGCTGAGTGAATTTCGCGACAAGATGGCGGGGGGATGGATTGGCCAGATGGCGGGTGTCGGCTGGGGCGGGCCGACGGAGTTTCGCTGGAAGGGGAAGATCATCCCAGCTGCCCAAGTCCCGACTTGGCGGCCGGAAATGATCAATCAGTTTCACCAGGACGATATCTATGTCGAAATGACATTCCTGCGCTCGTTGGAATTGCACGGCTGGGACGTTTCCTGGAAGCAGGCTGGGCTTGACTTTGCCAATAGTGAGTACCCGTTGTGGCACGCGAATCGCGCCGGTCGCGACGCCCTGCGCGCTGGGATCGCACCGCCCGATTCGGGACATCCACAATTCAATCACCATGCGGACGATATCGACTACCAAATCGAAGCCGACTATTCCGGTCTGATCTGTCCCGGCATGCCGAACGCCGTGATTGAGCTTGGCGAGAAATTCGGGCGGATCATGAACTACGGTGACGGACTCTACGGCGGACAGTTCGTTGGCGGCATGTACGCCGAGGCTTTTTTTGAGGACGATCCGATCAAGATCGTGCGCGCCGGACTGAAGTGCATACCCGCTCGGAGTCAATATGCCGAGGCCATTCGTGACACGCTGCGGTGGTTCCAGCAATTCCCGGATGACTGGGAAGCGACGTGGAAGCATATCAACGACAAGTACCAACTGAATCCGGCGTACCGGCGTTTTTCATGCAGTGGTCCGACGGGCGAGTTCAACATCGACGCCAAAATCAACGGTGCTTACATTGTGATCGGTTTGCTGTACGGTCACGGCGACATAAAACAGAGTATCGTGATTGCGATGCGGTGTGGCCAGGACTCGGATTGCAACCCGGCGAACGCCGGCGGGATCATCGGCACGGTGTTGGGCCGCTCGGGTCTGCCGCGTGATTTCACGGCCAAGATCGATCCGGCGGGCAAGTTCAGCCATACCCCGTACAACCTGCCCAAAGTCCTGGATGTATGCGCGCAACTTGCCAGGCAAGCGGTGCAACGCCGTGGCGGCACGATCACGAAACGCGACGACGGGTCCGAAGTCCTCGTAATCCCCGTGCAAGTTCCAAAACCGTCGAAGTTCGAGCAGTGTTGGGAACCGGGCCCGATTTCTGGGAGTCGGTTCACCGAACAGGAAATGACGCGGATCCATATTGTCTCGCGGCAAAAGAAACTCCAAAAACAGCTCGACAAACGGTTTCCCGGTTGGAAGATCTCCCAGTGCGGCGAGGACATGGAACCGGGACTCCACGCGGACGTTCGTGGCAAGAAAAATGTCCTCGTAACACATCCTCGGAGCAAGGGAGTCGCTTGTGTTCTGAGTCGACACGTCACGGTTCCCGATCGATCCGATGCCCGTCTGCATTTGGTTGTTGGGCACCATCCGGACGGTGACTGGATGTTGGTTGTTCGAGTCGACGGCAAGTCGATCGAGCGGCGTGAGATCAGCTCGAAAACCTGCCGGAACGGTTGGTGCGAGCTGGATGTGGATCTGGGAAAGTGGGTGGGGAAAGAGGTGGATCTGCAGTTGCTCAATCAGCCCACCGACTGGCGGTTTGAAGCCGGTTATTGGGCATCGATCGAGATCGAATGATCACGGTTGGTTCGACTTGGAACCTGTGTCAGAATCTTGATCTTAGTCTTAATCTTACTCTTAATCCCAACGCGGCCTTCGGCCGCAGCCCAAAAGGATGGCACTGGCTCTGCCAGTGAGAAGCGGAGACGCACTCGTCCAATAGATAACCAAGGACTCGCACCCGCACACTGGCAGAGCCAGTGCCACCCGGCCACAAAACATGCGCGCACGGTGCGCGCATCTGGCAGCCTAAGAA
>CAZSOG010000306.1:0-6418 GCA_964607555.1 uncultured Pirellulaceae bacterium
CGGTCAACACTACCTAATTCCCGTCCGTCACCGCCGGGTTTATCCCGGTGGAACGATGATTCTGCAATACCAGCGTCGCTCACCCGACATCAACTCCCGTGGCGGCTAAACCTTGCCCCAAAAACTTAACTCAAGATCATCAAATTTCCGCCCATGAGGTCTCTAAACCGGCGACATTAATTCGGCGTACGGACGTGGCGATAGTGCGCAGCGATTCGGGACGCGGCAGCTCGCGCGTCGAACATGTTGACGGCGCGTTGGCGCGCAGCCGCGGCCATGGAGTGGCGCAGCGCCGGAGACTCGATCAATGTGCGGATCGCGGTGGCGAACGCCTCGGGATCACCATCCGGCACGAGCATGGCCGCGTGCGTCGACTGGGGAAAAATTTCGGCCGTGCCACCCACGTCGGTGGCGATGATGGCCTTGCCGGACGCCGCGGCTTCCAACAGAACGCGACCGAGTGGTTCCTGATGGGCTGCATGCGCGACGATTGTCAGTTCATTGAGCAGGTGCGAAATATCGTCTTGGTACCCGAGGAAATGAACATGTCCGGCGAGTGGTGGCCGTGCGGCCAAGGCGTGCAGCTGTTGCTCGTAGTCAACCGACTCCGCCTTCCGCGAGAATCGGCGACCAACGATGACGAAGTGGACGGTCGGTGCCTGGGGCACGACCCGCGCCGCGGCCGCAAGCACTACCTCCAGACCCTTGCGCAGCCCGATTTGCCCGATGGCACCGATCAAGATGGATTGTTCGGGGATACTCAGCTGTGCTGACAGCGTGCCGGTCACCGGCCGGGGTTGGAATGTGGTCAGGTCAACACCGTTGTAACATGTCATCACAATGGCTGCGTGCACGCCACGCGCCACGTACCAATCACGTGTCGCATCGGATACGGCAAGCAAACGAGTGTGGCGATTCAGGTCCGCGATCGCTGCCGCGCTGAGATTTATCATGTCCCGAAGGTGGCCAATGCTCGGAACACCCTGTTGTTGCATCACCGGCCCGGCCAGGCGACTCATCGACACACTGTTCGCGTGCAGAAGAACGGGTTCGCGTTTCCGCACGATTTGCTCGAGCTGCATGCGCGAATCGTTCAGCGACCGCCGCGTACCATCGCGGCGGTGTAGCGTGAACGGAATATGCTCGATCCCCTTCCGTTGCAGCGTGCAAACCAAGGGTCCACTGGTTGGACAGGCCACCGCCAAATCAAAACGCGCGGCGCGAAGCCCTTCGACGGTAGCCAGAAACGACCGTTCGCCGCCGTTTAACGAAGTATACTCGCATAGCACGACAACGGATTGCATAACGGAACCCGCGGAGCTGGCAGCCGAGCCAACGACTAGCTGGCAAGCCGGGAGATACGATTGACGGGCAACGGCGGTTCGTATTCCGCCGTGCGGTACTGATACTGCATCAGGTACGCGTCTTCCGTCGTATCGTCGTAGAAATCCCGCAAAACGGCGACCGCACGAAAGCCAAGGTCACGGAAGAAGAGCTGCGCGGCAAGATTGGTTTCACGCACCTCGAGCAGAATACGATTGCGTCGTTGCGGCGAGAGTTTATTGATCAACTTCTCGACCATTTGGCGACCAACGCCATGCCGCTGAAAGGCGCCAGCAACCGCGAAATTCAGAATATGTAGCCGATTGCGATGGAGTTCGTAAATCATGAACCCGGCGACGTGCTCATCGTGCTCCGCCACCATCCCAATACAGTTGCGCTGCCGCAAACAACGAATAAAGTCTTCCTCGGACCACGGGAACTCGAAGCTTTCGCTTTCGATGTCCAGGACCTCGGGCATGTCGCGGCGAATCATCCAGCGAATATGGACGCAAACTTCTTGTTTACTCTGCAAGTTCATCGCGGACTCCTTCCTTGATCTCACATCATCGCCAACCGTTGTCGACGACGCTGTAACCTAACAAATATGGCTTGCCGTGCCAAGACGAATGCAGACAAATCTGACGGGCGAGAACCTCCCAGGATATGGGAGCCGCCTATCGAACGCGGCGGCATGGAACGGAGCGGAATTCCGTGGTACCGTGAAAACCGGGGGAACTTGGGGGTGTTGGCCAACAAGCGTGGCGGGCATCTAGTTTACCACGTTCAACTAGCCTTCCCAGACTTGCACGCGTGACTCGAGCTCAACCGTCGGGCTGCGTCGCGCGGGCCAACTTATACACTTGCTGCCCCACCGCGCCACAAGCCACGCCAATGGCGATTAGCAGCCCAAACCAACTCGGCCGGCACGCGATCCACCAGATTAGTCCGACGGCAATTCCCCACATCCACCACCGCCGACTCGGTTGGAACCAGACCCAAAAAGCAGGCCATAGGCTCAGGGCGATGGCGCCGGCCGATACGAGTACCAGCAGCGTCCCAGCGTGGAGTGAGAGCGCCGTCCGTGTACGCGGCAGCCATGGAACGGCCAACTTCTCACGGGCGTTGGGCATCACGAAGCCGATGGTGGGATCCCCGGGGCGGCGACTCTGTTCCCACAGATCCACGGGCTGTGGGTGAGCGATCGTCGTCCGGAGGGCTTGCTCGAGGATCGGCTCGGTTTTGAGACGTCGCGCCACGTCTTTTTGCTGCTTGAGCAACGGATCGAGTGCCACGCCATCGGTCAGTTCACGGCGCGTTTCCGCGGCTTGATAGCTACGCGCGCGCGCGACGTCCGTGGCTAGGCGGATTGCCCAGGGGGTGTACCAATTCGCGACCTCGTCCGGGGGGCTGTCGATGGCGATGTCGGAAGTGCCTTCGAGAATGTTGCTCGCATCCCGCAAACGAATTGCGACACGTTCCACGGTCGGCACTTGATATTCTGTAGCCACGGCGCTAGGCGGGCCCAGCGGTGGCGAGCGGCGGACTGTCCACGCCGTCTGTTGCACGGCGAAATCCGTGATCCAAGGGACGGCAATATCGCGCGTGATCGGCGTGGACGCCGCCGCGATACGCCCCGCGAAAACCACGGTGACCTGCTGCGGCAACTGGGGCGGGCCCAGCCGAATCTGCCAGTGTCGGTCGGCCAGCGCGACGAGCGTCGCGGGGGTCTGGTCCACACCGACCCAGATCAGCCGAACGCCTTCCGGAACCAGAAGGGTGGCGAGTTTGGCGCCGGCCGGTTCCAGCCGAAAGGTCACCAAGCCATGGCAGCGTCCATCCCCATGACAAGCCACGTGGACATCGGCCAGACTAATTCGTGGTTCCCCCGCGACGCGACGCACGTCCGCAATGACGGCGCGGGGCTGCGACGAGATACGGAACCTGGACCATATGCGATAGGCAGACCATTCACCCGACTTGGGGGTCGCGGCGGGCATGACGTCCGCGAAGCGAACCGGCTGCAGGCCGCTCGTTTTCCACTGAATGCGCTGCTGGTCCCAACGCGTTGGGAGCACATAGAATCGTTGTGCGTCCGTGATATCCAGCGGGACGATATCAGGCGTTCGGACACGCTCGTTGGTGCCGAATTTCAGTGGCGCGTGAATTCGCACCGTGTATCCGGTACTGATTGGCTGATCCGGCCACAACACAAGCTGCGCGCGTCGCTGGTCGGGAAACGCTTGCAGCTGATAAGCGACTGGCGGGTCCATCGTGAACGGACCTTGCCACTCTTCCGGCACTTCAAGACGCACGGCATCGACAACTCCCGGCGTGCCGCCTGAGACCATGACCTGCAAGTCCACGGCGGCTTCCCATTGAGCATCTTGCCGCTGTAGTGTCGTAACCAGATTGGCCGTCGTGGTCGGCCGGTTCAGACGCACGGTCAGGGTAATCGATTGGTCGTTACTAACTGGTTCCGCGGGCAAGTCCACGGTCGCCACGCGTCGCCCCATTCCTTCAAAGTAACGCCCGTTGCTCGTCGCCTCCTGCTCGACTGCGTTCCCCGAGTTCTCCACCGTAACCAGCACATCGAGTCGTCGGTAGACGTGCACGCGATGGCTCACGACCTCGGCATTTTCAGCCGTGACAACAGGCAACGGCACCTGTGCGGGGAGGCGGGGCAGCGCGATCGTGCCATGCAGTTCGATCTGGTACGTGCCGGAGATCGCGCGTGTCAGGAAGACCGTTGCAACATCGGCTGGTCCCTGCGTGACGCGTGCCGTGATCGGAGTCCCTTCCGCCGAAACTTTGACCGTCGTAACGCGTGCGGTTCGAGGCACGTGGAATCGATGCTGGGACACGTCACCCAGTGCCGTGTCAACTTCCGCGCGATACATCCAGTTGATCGCCGCATGGCCGACATATTCGTCGATTTGCTGGCGCACTCTCGTCTGCGGCGCGCGGGCACGGACCAGGAGTGTCCAGGGCGGATCGGAGTCGGACAGCTGGCACGCCCAGCGCGGCGACTGCTCCATCGTCCCCCAGGCGTTGAGAAACTCGGCCGCATCCAGTACTTCAATGTTGCTGTTGGCCGTTGGGACGAGTTCGAGGTTCGGCGATGCGCTGACCGCGCACCAACGGCGTGTAACCGTCGCATCCGCGCACGTCAGATGGGGCATGCACAGGTTGCCAAAACCCGTGACGCCGGCGACTCGGAAACGAGGGCTAAGCGTGAACTCGCCGGCAACTGGCTGGCGCAATGAAAATGTGAAGATCCGCTGCCGGTTCTCGTCACGGACCAAAGGTGTATCGACCTGTTTGGCCAGCGCGTCGTCAAGCGTGATTAATTGCAACGATTTATCGGCACGGAGCGTGATTTGCCGGAGTGGTTCGCCAAAGGTTCGAAAATGCAGTTTCGTCCCGAGGACAACGGGCGTCTCGGTGGTCGGCTGCACGCGCAACCACATCAGTTGTTCCAATTCGAGCCGCGGCCGCGGCGTCTTGGGCGTCACCGGCCACTGCATCTGAAGCCGAGCGACTGGGCCAAGAGTGTATTCCACGACCCCTGATTCGACGTCGGTGGTGGCGGTGCCGCGCCGCACGGGAACTTCCAGGCCCGTGGCATCGAGGGGCGCGTCAACATCGAGCGACGCCTGGGGGACTATGGGTACGGCAAACCGAAACGACCGCAGCGCATTGGATTCCTGGATCGAGGGTCGTAACATAAGTTCCAATTGAGTAGCACCCTCGGACATCGCCACGACCGTAAACGCGGTCCCCGCTTCATTCCATGCAAGTTCGACCGGCTGGCCGGCCAAGCGTGCTTCGATCGGTTCCAGCACGCCGCGCGTCGCCGGCCAGGGAATGCGGATGCGTTGCCCTGCCTGGACTGCCTGCAGACGATAGGTCGCGGTGAGTTGGGTCAGATCGAGTGACGATCTCTGCTGCCGCCAATTAAAGATGGCATGATAGTTCGCGCTCCGAATCACCCACCGCCGGCCCGCCACGCCGTTAGGACTCGAGGCGCGATGGACCGCGTCATAAAATTCCAGCGGCAGGTAATCATAGTTCCCGATCGGCTTCTGGGCGTCGTCGATCGGCGTGAATACCCGATAGACGGGTGGCGCCGGCTTTGTGGCCGCGCCGGCCACGGTATCCTGGGCACTCGATGTACGCGCGGCGGCCAGCAGCAATACGACGAGAACGACTGCCAGGGTGACACCGCCAGTGACGAGCGTCGAAACCGGGCTCGCGACGCCAAGCTCCGCGACCGAGGCATCGTGCCAGCGACGCCGCGCCACCTGCAGCACGATTCCCAATAGCAGTCCGAGAAGCAGATTGGACGTGATCGGAACGATTGCATCAGGAACGGCCATTGCCCCCGCGCCCACGACGACGAGTGCGGGAACGAGACGGCGTGGCTGACGCGGTCCGATCGAACTTTGAAGCCCCATGGCGATCAACAACACGGCCCATCCCAATGCCGTGACAAAAACGGGTCGGTAGACCGTCAGCTCGCCGTGCCCAACGCCGGAAAACATGGGCGTGCATACTTGGCACGGTTGCATCGTTAGTTTGCGATCGGCTAGCTCACTTCCGTGTTGCCACGGCGAACCGGGCAACGCGGGCTGCGTGGCCCACATGGCAATGGCGACACGCCCGCGACGCGCGTATTGGTCCGGCTCTTCCAGTTGCCGTGCCAACACACTTCCCGGCGTGACGAGGACGATGACACGGGACCCAATCGACTCGGTCGAGTGGGGAAAGCGACAGAGTCCGGCAGCGCTGGTCAACAGCAGCGTCTTACCATGGGCCACGACGACCAGATTCGCGCGCGCAAGCAACGTGGTGGCCATGGCGACCGGTGGCCCGTCGCTCGGAGCCGGCAGTGGCTGATCGATCGAAAAGCCATTTTCGGCGAGGACGAGTGAGTCCACCAGCATCCGAAAAGGAAGCACCGACGGGACACGCCGGACACGCCGGTGATAAACGCGAAACAACGAGCGCCAATTCCGCGTCGGCGTCTCCTCGTTTTGGGTGTCCAGATCGAGGAGGCTTTTGCCGACCAAATCCAGCCAGAGTCGCGCATGGTTCC